>NZ_JBNNVU010000093.1:0-22266 GCF_050280705.1 Pseudomonas sp. NPDC089530
TCGGCGCCGGCCTTGTTCAGGGCCTGCTCGATCAGCCAGTCGTGCCGGCCGCGGCTGTAGGGTTCGAAGTAGGCGAACCAGGCGTGGGTCTGGGTGCGGCAGTCGACCAGGCGCTCGTAGTCGCGGCTGAGCATTTCGAACCAGGCCAGCATGTGATGACCGAAGGTCACCGGCTGTGCGGTCTGCAGGTGAGTGAAGCCCGGCATGATGCTGTCGGCTTCGCGCTCGGCCTGCTCCAGCAGGCCTTTTTGCAGGCGGGTGATTTCCGCCAGGATCAGATCGATTTCGTCGCGCAGCCACAGGCGGATATCGGTGGCGACCTGGTCGTTGCGGCTACGGCCGGTGTGCAGCTTTTTACCCGTCACGCCGATGCGGTCGGTTAGGCGAGCTTCGATGTTCATGTGCACGTCTTCCAGGTCGACGCGCCAGTCGAAGGTGCCGGCCTCGATTTCGCCCTGAATGGTTTTCAGGCCGTCGATGATGCTGTCGCATTCGGCATCGGTCAGCACGCCGACCTTGGCCAGCATGGTGGCGTGGGCGATCGAGCCCATGATGTCGTGACGATAGAGGCGCTGGTCGAAAGTGACAGAGGCGGTGAAGCGGGCGACGAAGGCGTCGACGGGTTCACTGAAGCGGCCGCCCCAGGACTGATTGGTCTTGTCAGTGCTCATGAATTCGCTCGTGATCGGCTGGAAGGGAATGGGGTGAAAAGTTGCCGCGGATAATAACAGGGTTGCCAATCCTGTAGCTGGCACCGGTCGGCAGGAATTTATTTGAGTCATGGGGTCGCGGGTGCTTGTCGCCGGCTTCGGGCGCGCGGAGACTGGCTGGGCGAACGTCGGCTGCGCAGGGTGATGTAACGATATTTATCGATTGCGCAATATCGTCTTGGCAACCGTCTACAGTTGGACTGAAGGAACGGTGCCATCTCGGATGCTTCATCGAGCCCGGTCGCCGATCACACAACCGTTGCCGCATGCGCTCCGGTTCCGGCGCCACCCGATGATTCCAGGGGGAGGCGGCCGGGATGGAAGCCGACTATAAGAGAGGGGGTGTTTGTGTCCTGTATCGGCAGTCCCCATGACCTTGTCGTGCAGTGGCGGGCCTGGAACGGTATCGAACAGGCCCGGGTAAATATTGGTGCCCATCGTGGGGCACTTTTTGGCCCTCGCACTAGTCTTAGCGTGGATCGCCGTGACGGACGTCACTTCACCTGTCTACGCTATCCTTGTGCGAGACTCACGCAGGAATCCAGCGCAATATGAATGTCCTGATCGTTGATGACGAACCCCTAGCCCGCGAGCGCCTGAGCCGTATGGTTGGCGAGCTTGAGGGATACAGTGTCCTGGAGCCCAGCGCCACCAATGGCGAAGAGGCATTGGCCCTGATCGACAGCCTGAAGCCGGATATCGTGCTGCTCGACATCCGTATGCCAGGCCTCGATGGCCTGCAGGTCGCCGCCCGGTTATGTGAACGCGAGACGCCACCGGCGGTGGTGTTCTGCGCCGCCCCTGATGAATTCCCCCTCGAGGCTTTCGATGTCAGTGAGGTGGGCCACCTGCTCAAACCGGTGCGTTCCGAGCATCTGCTCGAAGCGCTGAAAAAGGCCGACCGTCCCAACCGGGTGCAACTGGCGGCCCTGACTCGGCCTGCCGCCGAAAGCGGTAGCGGCCCCCGCAGCCATATCAGTGCGCGCACCCGTAAAGGCATCGAGCTGATCCCCCTGGATCAGGTCGTCTATTTCATCGCTGACCATAAATACGTGACCTTGCGCCATGAGAGTGGAGAAGTCCTGCTGGACGAACCCCTCAAGGCCCTGGAGGACGAGTTCGGCGAACGTTTCGTGCGGATCCACCGCAACGCCCTGGTGGCCCGCGAGCGCATCGAACGCCTGCAACGTACCCCGTTGGGGCATTTCCAGTTGTTCCTCAAGGGCCTCAATGGCGATGCGTTGATCGTCAGCCGACGACATGTCGCCGGCGTGCGCAAGATGATGCAGCAGCTCTAGAACCGGGCGCCGGGCGGCTCACGCAGGGCGCCCGCAACGTTCCTGCGGCCAGGGAGGGGCTGCAGTTCCTGATACAAGTCAAAGCTGATTGGGCCGAGCTGTTATCATCTGCCGTATTTCTTCAGTACGGATTGATCCATGTCCTCTCGCGAAATCCGCATCGCCACCCGCAAAAGTGCCTTGGCCCTGTGGCAAGCCGAATACGTCAAAGCTCGTCTGGAAGCCGCTCACCCAGGGTTGATCGTGACGCTGGTGCCCATGGTCAGTCGTGGCGACAAGTTGCTCGATTCGCCGCTGTCGAAAATCGGTGGCAAAGGGTTGTTCGTCAAGGAGCTGGAGACCGCGCTGCTCGACAACGAAGCGGATATCGCCGTGCACTCGATGAAAGACGTGCCGATGGACTTCCCCGAAGGTCTGGGCCTGTTCTGCATCTGCGAGCGCGAAGACCCGCGCGATGCCTTTGTCTCCAATACCTATTCCAGCCTCGATGAGTTGCCCGCGGGCAGCGTGGTGGGCACTTCCAGCCTGCGCCGCCAGGCGCAATTGCTGGCGCGGCGTCCTGACCTGCAGATCCGCTTCCTGCGGGGCAACGTCAATACACGCCTGGCCAAGCTCGACGCCGGTGAATACGACGCCATTATCCTGGCTGCTGCCGGCCTGATCCGTCTTGGCTTTGAAAGCCGCATCAGCTCTTCGATCAGCGTCGACGACAGCCTGCCGGCTGGCGGCCAGGGCGCTGTGGGTATCGAGTGCCGCACCGCGGACAGCGAGATCCATGGGCTGCTGGCGCCGCTGCATCATGCCGATACGGCGGATCGGGTCACCGCCGAGCGTGCGCTGAACAAACATCTGAATGGCGGCTGCCAGGTGCCGATCGCCTGTTACGCGGTGCTCGAAGGCGATCAGCTGTGGCTGCGTGGTCTGGTGGGCGAGCCGAGTGGCGGCGTGCTGCTCAGCGCCGAGGCGCGGGCTCCGCGTAGCGCTGCGGCGGCGTTGGGTGTGCAGGTCGCGGACGATCTGCTGGCCCAGGGTGCCGCCGATATTCTGCGCGCGGTCTATGGCGAGGCAGGCGAAGAGTGACCGGCTGGCGTCTGCTGCTGACCCGGCCCACGGACGAGTCGGTGCTGCTGGCCGAGACGCTGGGCGAAGCGGGTGTGTTCAGCAGCAGCCTGCCATTGCTGGACATCGAGGCCCTGCCTTTTGGCGACGCCCAGCGCGCCAGAGTGCTTGACCTGCACCTGTACTGCGCGGTGATCGTGGTCAGCAAGCCCGCGGCGCGAATGGCCGTGCAACGGCTTGAGCAGTTCTGGCCGCAGCCACCGAAGCAATGCTGGTTCAGCGTGGGCGCCGGCACGGCGCAGATTCTGGCCGAACATGGCCTGGATGTTTTTTTCCCCGAGCAGGGTGACGACAGTGAAGCCTTGCTTGACCTTCCCCAGTTGCGCGAGGCTATTGCACGGCCCGTTCCGCGGGTGCTGATCATCCGCGGGGAGGGTGGTCGCGAGCTGCTGGCTGAGCGTTTGCGCAGCCAAGGTGCTAGTGTCGACTATCTGGAGTTGTACCGCCGTGACCTGCCGCGCTATGTCGACGGGGTCCTGATGCAGCGCATCCGCGCGGAACGCTTGAATGGGCTGGTGGTCAGCAGTGGGCAAGGTTTCGAGCACCTGCGACAGCTGGCCGGCGAGGCCTGGCCGGAGGTGGCGCGGCTGCCGCTGTTCGTGCCGAGCCCGCGGGTCGCCGAGATGGCGTGTGCCGCCGGGGCCGAGAAAGTTGTGGATTGTCGTGGTGCCAGTGCCGCGGCCTTGCTAACGGCGTTACGGGAGCATCCCGTGCCCGTTCTCTAAATGCAAAGGATGGATACGTGAGCGAAACAGCCTTGCCTAAAGATGATGTCCAGCCGGCACTCGACGCGCCGACTGAACCCGCAACCCCTGCTCCACAGCGCCGTGGCAACGGACTGGCGATCCTGGCCCTGTTGCTGGGGGCGGCCGGCCTCGCTGCCGGTGGCTGGGGTGTCTGGCAGGTGCGCAACCTGCAAGCCAACCATCAACAGCAGCTGGGGCAGTTGCAGGCCCTGGGCGACGAGGCCCAGAGCTTGAAGCTCAACGAGCAGCGCCTGACGGCGCGTCTGGAGCAATTGCCGGCGGCCGATGAGCTGGAAGAGCGTCGTCGGCTGGTCGCGCAATTGCAGGGCGATCAGCAGCGTCTCAGCCAGCGATTGGAGAGCGTGCTGGGTGCCAGCCGCAAGGATTGGCGTCTGGCCGAGGCGGAGCACCTGCTGCGTCTTGCCAGCCTGCGTCTTTCGGCCTTGCAGGACATCAGCAGCGCCCAGGCGCTGGTGCAGGGCGCCGACGAGATCCTGCGTGAGCAGAACGACCCTGGTTCCTTTGCCGCGCGCGAACAGCTGGCCAAGAGCCTCGCGGCCCTGCGCAGCACCGAGCAACCGGACCGCACCGGGCTGTTCCTGCAACTGGGCGCATTGCGCGATCAGGTGGTCGAACTCACTGAGCTGGCCCCCGAGTATCGCGACCGTGGTGACTCGCTACTGGGCCTGACCGCCGACGGCGACGGCGCCAGCCGCTGGTCGCAGTGGTGGGAGCAGATCTCGCATTACATTCGTATCGACTTCAACGCTGACAAGAACGTGCGACCGCTGCTCGCCGGGCAAAGCCTGACGCAGGTGCGCCTGGCCCTGAGCCTGGCCCTGGAGCAGGCCCAGTGGGCGGCGCTGAATGGCCAGGCACCGGTCTATACCCAGGCGCTGGCCGAAGCCCGCGATGTGTTGAAGGGCAACTTCAACCAGGACAATCCCCAGAGTAAGCTCATGCTGGAGCGGGTGGCCGAGCTGAGCAAGCAGCCGGTCACGGTGTCGACCCCGGACCTGACCAAGACCCTGAGCGCCGTTCAGGCCTACCTGGAACGGCGTAACCTGAACGCTGAAGAGTCGGTCAAGCCGCTGGCCAAGCCTGCCGCGAACGCGGTGCAGGAGACCAGCCCATGAAGCGCCTGTATGTGATTCTGTTCCTGGTCATCGCCGCCTCGGGGTTGCTGGGGCTGGCGATTGCCGAGCATTCGGGGTACGTCCTGGTTGCCTACAACAGCTTCCGCTATGAGTCGAGCCTGTGGGCGACCCTGGCCCTGGTGGCGGTGATCTGGCTGGTGATCTGGGGGATCAGGGCGCTGATCGAACTGGTGATGGCTTCCACTGGCGTGGTCAATCCGTGGTCGCGACGCAACCGTAGCCGCCGCGTACAGGTCGCTATCGAACAAGGCCAGATGGACCTGGCCGAAGGTCGCTGGGCCAGCGCCCAGCGGCACCTGCACCGTGCCGCCGAAGCTGAGCGCCAGCCTTTGCTGTACTACCTCGGCGCGGCGCGGGCGGCGAACGAGCAGGGGCATTACGAGGAGTCCGACAGCCTTCTGGAGCGCGCGCTGGAGCGCCAGCCCCAGGCCGAGCTGGCGGTGGCCTTGAGTCATGCCCAACTGCAGACCGATCGCGGGGATACCGAAGGCGCCCTGAGCACTCTGCAAGCCATGCACGAACGCCACCCGCGCAGCGTCCAGGTGCTGCGCCAGTTGCAGCGTCTGCACCAACAGCGGGGCGACTGGTCGGCGGTGATCCGCCTGCTGCCTGAACTGCGCAAGGACAAGGCCCTGCCGGCCAGCGAGCTGGCGGAGCTGGAGCGTCGCGCCTGGGGTGAGAACCTGACCCTCGCGGCGCATCGCGAAGAAGACGGCGCGGTCGGTCTGCAATCGCTCGATCGGGCGTGGCAGCAACTGACCGCCGCTCAGCGTCAGGAGCCGCAACTGGTGCTGGCCTATGCCGAACAGCTGCGGCAACTGGGCGCCCAGGCCGAGGCCGAAGAAGTGCTGCGGGTTGCCCTCAAGCGCAAATACGACAGCCATCTGGCGCGGCTTTACGGTTTGCTGCGTGGCAGCGATCCGGCGCGGCAACTGCAGTTTGCCGAGCAATGGCTCAAGGACCATCCGAACGATCCGAGCCTGCTGCTGACCCTGGGTCGGCTGTGCCTGCAAACCAGTCTCTGGGGCAAGGCGCGGGACTATCTGGAAAGCAGCTTGCGCGTCCAGCGCAACCCCGAGGCCTGTGCCGAGCTGGCGCGGCTGCTGGCACAGTTGGGCGATACCGAGCGCAGCAACCAGTTGTTCCAGGAAGGCCTGGGGTTGTTGGACGAGCGTCTGCTGGCTTCACCCTTGCCGGTGCCGGCGAGGGTCTAAACCGCGGGGGCGGGGGTGACCTTCGAGGGTCGACCCGCCCGGCGAAGCAACCGATCTGGTCTGTGCGGCCGCCTGTTCTGGCGCCGCGCGCCTTGAAAGGGCCGGACGCTTTCTCTACCGTGGCTGCCTGTTTCTTCCATTGCGGATACCCCATGTCGCTGGCCGGCTCACGCTTGCTGTTCTTCCTTGTGTTCTTTACCGGTGCCCTGGCCCTATGGGCTTCGTTTCACCTGGAGTACGGGGTTGGGCTCGAGCCTTGCCTGCTGTGGGTGCTGCAGCGTTTCTTCGCCCTGCTGTTGACCTCGATCAGCCTGGTCGCGGCCTTGCATGCGCCACAATATCCGGCGAGTGTCGTGTACTGGTTGCTGGAGCTGCTTTGCAGCCTGGCAGGCGTCGTCACCGCCGGGCGTCATGTGCTGTTGCAGAACATTCCCTCTGATCAGTTGCTCGCCTGTTTGCCGGACATGCCGTTCATGCTCGGCAATCTGTCCTGGGGACGAGCCTCGCAGCTGGTTTTTACCGGGACGGCCCAGTGCGCGGAGGTCACCTGGACGTTGTTGGACATGAGTGCCGCGGAGTGGAGCCTGCTGTTTTTCATCGGGGTGCTGATCCTGAGCGCTTATCGCCTGGCGCGGCTTCTGTCGCGGGGCCGGAGCAGGGCGGCTGGGGCCTGAATCGTCGCTTTGCGACAGGGCCCGAGATTAAACACTTGTATGAACTTTATCGCCTGCGTACCTTGAAGCGGCTGTCGAGCGGGCATAATCTGGCCCGCACGTATCACTGCAATTACGTTGCTCGATGCTGTTCTGCCTGGGCCAATCCCGATGTTCGACCCAGTGGCGGATTCAGAGCAGCATTACCCATAAGGGAAGAGAGATCGCCATGCTCGAAAGTTGTCAGAATGCTCAGGAACGCTGGGGTGGAGTGCATCTGCTGATCGATCGCTGGTTGCAGGAGCGTCACGAACTGGTTCGGGCCTATGACGCTCTCGGCGCAGAGCCCGAGGCGCTGGCTGACAATCGACAACCCTTGCAGGAGTTCTGTGGAATCCTGGTCGATTACGTTTCCGCCGGGCACTTCGAAATCTATGAACAGCTGACCGGCGAAGCCAAGGCCTTCAACGACAAGCGCGGGCTCGAGCTGGCCGAAACCCTTTATCCCCGGATCGATGTCATCACTGAAAAGCTGCTGGCGTTCAACGATCTGTGCGACGAAGGCAAATGCGTGGCGGAGAAGTTCAAGGAGCTGGGCGGCTTGCTGCATGAGCGCTTCGAACTGGAAGATTGCCTGATCGAAGTGCTGCACAACGCGCACAAGGAAGAGGCCGCAGTCCAGGCCTGACTTGCGGAGAAAGGTCTATCGAAACGGTGCGCAGTGCGCGCCGTTTTTCATTTCTGCGGTCCCTAACCGGTGGCCCCCAGTAGCTCGATTTCAAACACCAGCGGTGTGTAAGGCGCAATCAGGTCGCCAGCGCCGTCGGCGCCATAGGCCTGGGCCGAAGGAATCACCAGGCGCCACTTGGCCCCGGTCGGCATCTGTTGCAAGGCGCTGCGCCATCCGGCAATCACACTGTCCAGTCGAAACCACTGCGGCTGTTCGTTCTGATCGAACACTGTGCCATCAGGCAGGCGCCCGGTGTAGCGAACCTGTACCGAACCATTGGGTCCGGGGCGCGCTCCGCTGCCCGGTGCCAGCTCGGTCAGCAGGATGCCGTTTTCCAGTTCGCGCACACCTGGCCGTTTTTTCTCGCTCGAGAGAAAACGCTGTTCGTTTTCCAGCGCCACTTCGACTCGCGGCTTGTCCGCCTGCTCGCTGAGCTGGGCTTCATGCTGGGCGAGGATCTGTTCGATGCGTTCGTCCTTGAGGGCCAGGGGCTTGCCTTGATAGGCCTGCTGCAACCCTTCCACCAAGGCCTGGAGTTGCAGGTCCGGCACCTCCTGGCGCAGACGTTCGCCGAGGCTGGCGCCCAGGCTGTAGGCCAGATCGCGAGCGTCGTTTTGCTGCGAATTTTCAGCGGCCTGGGCCAGTGGCAACAACACGCACAAGGATAAAAAAAGGTAACGCGACATGGGCACTCTCCGGCCTGAGATAGGGTGGATTATGCCAGTGTGGATGGGGTGGCTGGTGAGTAACTTTCTTGCGCGCGAAGAACATTTTCAATCCGCTGCAACGCATGGCATTCGATACTGTCAACATGCCCTAGCGGCGGTAGCAGCAGAGGTCTAGTATGAGCCGCAACTCACGTCAGCCAGGAGGTAAACCATGTCGGCCAATAAGAAGCCTGTAAATACTCCGTTGCACCTGCTCCAACAGCTGTCGAGCAGCCTGCTCGAGCACTTGGAAAACGCTTGTTCCCAAGCCTTGGCTGATGCTGAAAAACTGCTCGCCAAACTGGAAAAGCAACGCGGTAAGGCACAGGAAAAACTGCACAAGTCGCGTACCAAACTGCAGGACGCCGCGGCGGCCGGCAAGGCCAAGGCGCAAGCCAAGGCCAAGGGCGCGGTGAAAGAACTTGAAGACCTGCTCGACGCCCTCAAGACTCGCCAATCCGAAACCCGCGCCTACATTCTGCAACTCAAGCGTGACGCTCAGGAAAGCCTGAAACTGGCCCAAGGCGTAGGTCGTGTGAAAGAAGCCGCGGCCAAGGTGCTGAGCACTCGCGCTGCCAAGCCGGCTGCTGCCCCAGCGCAGAAAGCCGCCGCCAAGCCAGCGGCAAAAGCGCCTGCCAAAGCTGCCGCTAAACCGGCCGCCAAGCCAGTCGCAAAAACTGCTGCCGCCAAACCTGCAGCAGCCAAGCCAGCCGCTAAACCTGCCGCTGCAAAAGCTCCTGCGAAGCCAGCGGCCAAACCCGCTGCTGCCAAACCTACCGCCGCTAAACCAGCAGCCAAGCCGGCGGCTAAAACCGCAGCGGCCAAGCCTGCTACCGCCAAGCCAGCAGCCAAACCCGCCGCGGCTAAACCTGCTGCGAAGCCGGCGGCCAAACCCGCTGCGGCAAAAGCTCCAGTGAAAGCTGCAGCCAAACCTGCGGCCAAGCCTGCCGCTAAACCTGCGGCTGCCAAACCGGTGGCTTCCGCTGCTGCCAAACCAGCCGCCGCCAAACCGGCAGCCAAACCTGCGGCGGCAAAACCAGCGGCCAAGCCAGCGGCAAAACCTGCTGCGAAAAAACCAGTCGCCGCCAAGCCTGCGGCAGCCAAACCGGCAACCGCTCCAGCGGCCGCCAAACCAGCCACCCCGGCAGCTCCAGCGGCCAAGCCAGCGGCACCCGCGCCTTCGCCAGCTCCAGCCGCGACCACTGCGGCCGCTCCGGCTCCGACCGCTCCAGCCAGCACCACGCCAACCAGCGCTTCCTAAGCGCCGGTCACCGCGACGCGCAGCGCCTGCAGCGCGTCGCGGTTGAGGTTGGCGGCTTCGGCCGCCAGTCCTTCCAGCCAGTTCGCCAGATCCGGCGCTTCACTCTCCGACCATTCTCCCGCCAGTGTTTCCAGACGCAGCAGCAGTTGCCGTTCGGCCTCCAGTTCCAGTGCTTTGACCTGTTCGCGCAAGACCGCCAGTTGCGGATCCGCGCTCGCGGCCGGGCGCCATTGCGTGCGCAGCTGTCGCAGCGGCACGATGATAGTGTCGTGCCAGGGCTGGCCCAGGCTGCGCAGCTGCTGCAGGCGCTGTGGGTTGCAGGCCACCCCGCGGCTGCCGAGCCAGGCCGCGCAGAGCAAAAGACAGACATTGGCGCCCGCCGCCTGCAGCGCCAGGCAGGCCTCTTCGACGCCCGGGCGGGCGTAGGTCTTGAGGGTGAAGTTCCACAGGTCAGGGGACATCTCGCTACTCGCGCCAGTTGCGAACGAAGCTGGTAGACTCCGCCGCCATTATGATTCGACTTCAGAACCTGACTTTACAGCGTGGTCCGCAACGTCTGCTAGAAGACGCCGAGCTGACCCTGCACGCCGGCCAGAAAGCCGGCCTGATCGGTGCCAACGGCGCCGGCAAATCCAGCCTGTTCGCCTTGCTGCGCGGTGAGTTGCACCCGGATTCGGGCGACTGCTTCCTGCCCGCCGACTGGCGTATCGCCCATATGCGCCAGGAGGTCGACACCCTCGAGCGGCTGGCGGTGGACTACGTGCTCGATGGCGATCTGCGCCTGCGCCAGGTGCAGCGTGACCTGGCTGCCGCCGAGGCGGCCCATGACGGTGTCGCCCTGGCTCGCCTGCATGCCGAGCTGGACAGCGCCGACGGTTATACCGCCGATGCCCGGGCGCGCAAGCTGCTGGCCGGCCTGGGTTTCAGCAACGAGCAGATGGACCGTCAGGTCGGCGATTTCTCCGGTGGCTGGCGGATGCGCCTGAACCTGGCGCAGGCACTGATGTGCCCCTCGGACCTGCTGTTGCTCGACGAACCGACCAACCACCTGGACCTCGATGCGATCCTCTGGCTGGAAGACTGGCTCAAGGGCTACCCAGGCACCTTGCTGCTGATTTCCCACGACCGTGATTTCCTCGATGCCGTGGTCGATCATGTGGCCCATGTCGATCAGCGCAAGCTCACCCTCTATCGCGGTGGCTACAGTGCCTTCGAGCGGGCCCGTGCCGAACGCCTGGCGCAACAGCAGCAAGCCTACGAGAAGCAGCAGGCGCAGCGTGCGCACATGGAAAAGTACATTGCGCGCTTCAAGGCCCAGGCCACCAAGGCCCGCCAGGCCCAGAGCCGGATCAAGGCCCTGGAGCGGATGGAAGAGCTGTCCGCCGCCCACGTCGATTCACCGTTCGATTTCGTTTTCCGCGAGTCGGAAAAAATCTCCAGCCCGCTGCTCGACCTGTCCGATGCCCGCCTGGGTTACGGCGAGAAGACCGTGCTGGAGAAGGTCAAGCTGCAACTGACCCCGGGTGCGCGCATCGGCCTGCTGGGGCCTAACGGTGCCGGTAAGTCGACCCTGATCAAGAACCTCTCCGGCGAACTGTCGCCGCTGGGCGGCCGCCTGACCCGTGGCGAGAACACCGTGGTCGGCTATTTTGCCCAGCACCAGCTGGACTCGCTCGACTCCAAGGCCAGCCCGTTGCTGCATCTGCAGCGCCTGGCGCCGACCGAGCGCGAACAGACCCTGCGCGACTTCCTCGGCGGCTTCGACTTCCGCGGCGCGCGTATCGACGAGCCGGTGCTGAACTTCTCCGGTGGCGAAAAGGCGCGGCTGGCCCTGGCGCTGATCGCCTGGGGGCGTCCGAACCTGCTGCTGCTCGACGAACCGACCAACCACCTGGACCTGGAAATGCGCCTGGCCCTGACCATGGCCCTGCAAGAGTTCAGCGGTGCGGTACTGGTGGTCTCCCACGACCGTCACCTGCTCAAAAGCACCACCGACAACTTCTTCCTGGTGGCCGACGGCAAGGTCGAGGAGTTCGACGGCGACCTGGACGACTACGCCCGCTGGCTGGTGGACTACCGCCAGCGCAACGCACCGATCAGCAACACTCCGGTCAACCCGGACAAGACCGACAAGAAGGCCCAGCGCCAGGCCGCCGCGGCCTTGCGTCAGCAGCTGGCGCCGCACAAGCGCGAAGCCGACAAGCTGGAAGCCGAGCTGGGCAAGGTCCACGTGCGCCTGGCGCAAATCGAGACCAGCCTTGGCGACAGTGGCCTCTACGAAGCGGCGCGCAAGGATGAACTGCGTGACCTGCTGGCCGAGCAGGCCAGGCTGAAGGTGCGCGAAGGCGAGCTGGAAGAAGCCTGGATGGAAGCCCTGGAGCTGCTGGAAAGCATGCAGGCGGAACTGGAAGCCTTGTCCTGATGGAGGCGTTCAAGCTGCCGTTGCCGACCCAGTGGGTCGAGCCGCTGTGGATCGCCGTACAGATCCTGCTGATCCTGCTGGTCGCTTACATCGCCCAGCGTTTCGTCGCGCGTTGCCTGACCCGCCTGGGCGAACGTTATCCCTTCCCGCCGCAGTTGCTGATGCCGCTGCGGGGCGGCCTGCGCTGGCTGATCATGGGCAGCGCGCTGATCTTCGTCCTGGAGCGGCTCGGGGTTTCGGCGACGGTGCTCTGGACCGCCCTGTCCGGGTTCGTCGCGGTGGCGGCGGTGGCGTTCTTCGCCATGTGGAGCGTGTTGTCCAACCTGCTCTGCGCCATCCTGATCTTCACTGTGGGCCCGTTCCGCATCGGCGATGTGGTCGAACTGGTGGACACCCTCGACAAGCCGGGCATCAAAGGCCGGGTGGTGGCGATCAACCTGCTGTACACCTCGCTGATCGAGGCCGAGGAAGCTGGCACCGGCGGCGTGATGGTGCAGGTGCCCAACAGCCTGTTCTTCCAGCGCTCGGTGCGTCGCTGGCGCGGCAATGATTCACTGCCGTTTTCCGGCGAGAAGTAAGCGCTTCAGCCCTCGCTCGCGAGAGCGTCATCCTTCATCGCGGGCAGGCTCCGCTCCTGCAAGCGTTTCTGTCCGACAAAAACCTATGGTCATCCGCCCGCCGGCGCATTAGCTTAGTCGCCTACGACGAATTCGAGCCGAGGTATGCGATGGTTCTTGAGACATGGCTGGCGTTTTTTGCCGCCTGCTGGGTGATCAGCCTTTCCCCTGGAGCCGGCGCTATTGCGTCGATGTCCTGTGGCCTGCAATACGGTTTCTGGCGCGGTTACTGGAACGCCCTGGGCCTGCAACTGGGCCTGGCGATGCAGATTGCGATTGTCGCGGCCGGTGTGGGGGCGATTCTCGCGGCATCCGCGACCGCCTTCTACGCGATCAAATGGTTCGGCGTGGCTTACCTGGTCTACCTCGCGGTCAAGCAGTGGCGTGCGCTGCCCAGCGACCTGAGCGACGACGCGGCCATCCGGCCGATCGGCAAACCCCTGGCGCTGGTGTTCCGCGGTTTCCTGGTCAACATCAGCAACCCCAAGGCCCTGGTGTTCATGCTGGCGGTGCTGCCGCAGTTCATCGATCCCCATGCGCCACTGGTGAAGCAGTACCTGATCCTCGGCGTGACCATGATCGCCGTCGACCTGATCGTCATGGCCGGCTATACGGGCCTGGCGTCCAAGGTCTTGCGCCTGCTGCGTACGCCCACCCAGCAACGCCGCCTGAACCGCACCTTCGCCGGGCTGTTCCTGGGGGCTGCCGGGTTGCTGGCGACCCTGCGCAAGGCGCCGGTCTAAGCAACCGGCCACAAAAAAAGCGCCCCTCGAGGGCGCTTTTTTGTATGCGGCTCGGACCGATTCCCGGGAGCCGGGATTTATTTCATCTTTCTTCACAAAGCCCCGAACCTCAGGTATTGCAAGGCCTCGGCCGGACCTGGGCGCTGTCGCGCCTGGGCGTTCCGCATGAGAAAGCTTGAGTGAAAGTCACTGTAAGTGAACAATGTGTTACTTCGTATTTCCATTTGAGAATCGTTCATGACTGCCCCCTCCCGTTTTCTAGCCTGGCTCGTGCTGCCAGTGTTGGCGCTGTGCAGCGCCAACCTGCTGGCAGAAACCGTAGAAGGCGCGCCCAAGGCGCTGCATCTGCTCGACTACATCGGCGCGGACTATCCGCCGACGGTCGAGGCGGGCAAGGTGATCGACGACTCCGAGTACCGTGAGCAGGTCGAGTTTCTCGGTGTGCTGCAGGGGCTGGTCGCCGATTTGCCGGCCAAGCCGGAGAAGGCCGAGCTGGAGCAGGGCATCGCCAGCCTGGACAGCGCGGTCAAGTCCAAGGCGGACGGGGCTGTCGTCGCGCGCCAGGCACGGCAACTGGGAGCCAAGCTGGCGGTGGCCTATGAGGTCAGCCAGGCGCCGATCATCACCCCGGACCCGAGCCGTGGCGCGCCGCTGTATGCCCAGCATTGCTCGGTGTGCCATGGCGATACCGGCGCCGGCGACGGCCCGGCCGGTGTCGGTATGACGCCACCACCCGCCAACCTGCGGGACGCGGCGCGCATGGACCACCTGAGCCTCTACGCGATCTACAACACCCTGGGCCTGGGTGTCGAAGGCACCGACATGCCGTCCTTCGCCGATCAACTGGACGACCGTCAACGCTGGGACCTGGCGACCTATATCGCCGGTTTCACCGCCGACCCGGCAGCGGCGAAGGGCGACAAGAACTACAACCTCGCCGACCTGGCCCGCCAGACACCGAGCGAAGTGCAGGCCGCCGAAGGCCCGCAGGCCACGGCCACCTTCCGCGCCCAGCGCGCCCAGCCGCCGCAGGTCAAGCGCGGCCCGGCGCAGTTGCTCGACTACACCGCCTCGACCCTGGACAAGAGCCTGGCCGCCTACCGCGCCGGTGATCGCGAGCAGGCCTACGACCTGTCGGTGGCGGCGTACCTGGAAGGCTTCGAGCTGGTGGAAAGCTCCCTCGACAACGTCGATACCAATGTGCGCAAGGACTCGGAAAAGGCCCTGATGGCCTACCGTCAGGCGTTGCAGGACGGCTTGCCGGTGGAGCAGGCGGAGCAGCGCCTGGATGCCGCCAAGGCCAAGCTGAAAATCTCCGCCGGCCTGTTGGGCAGCGATGGCCTGAGCTGGTCCCTGAGCTACATCTCCGGTCTGCTGATCCTGCTGCGCGAGGGCCTGGAGGCGATCCTGGTGCTGGCGGCGATCCTGGCGTTCCTGCGCAATACCGGCCAGCAATCGGCGGTGCGCAGCGTCAATATCGGCTGGGGTATGGCCTTGCTGGCCGGCCTGGGGACCTGGGCGCTGGCGGCGTATGTGATTGATGTCAGCGGTTCCCAGCGCGAACTGCTGGAAGGCGCCACGGCCCTGTTCGCCAGTGTCATGGTGCTGTGGCTCGGGGTGTGGATGCACGATCGCCGGCACGCGGCGGCCTGGCAGGACTACATCAAGAGCAGCCTGGTGGGCGGCGGCGGCCGTTTCGGTTTTGCGGTGCTGGCGTTCTTCTCGGTCTATCGCGAGCTGTTCGAAGTGATCCTGTTCTACGAAACCCTGTGGCTGCAGGCGGGCCCGGCGGGTCATAACGCGGTGCTGGCCGGTGGCGCCACGGCACTGGTGCTGTTGGTCGGCCTGGCCTGGGTGATTCTGCGCGGTTCGGCCAAGCTGCCGCTGGCGCTGTTCTTCGGGATCAACGCGGCGCTGCTGTGCGCCCTGTCGGTGGTGTTCGCCGGGCATGGCGTCAAGGCGCTGCAGGAGGCCGGGATCTTCGGTACGCGGCCGGTGGCGTTCTTCGACTTCGAGTGGCTGGGGATTCACGCCGATGCCTACTCGCTGACCGCCCAGGCCGTGGCGATCGTGGCGATCATCGTGCTCTACAGCCGTAGCCGCATCACCGAGAAGCGCCGGGCTCAGGTTTCCTGAGGCACTCGCTTCGCTCATGATCGCGGGCAAACCTCGCCCCTACCGTTATCACTGAACGGTAGGGGCGAGGCTTGCCCGCGATGCTTTTCAGAGGAATGACGCAATGCGTGTGTGGATCGATGCCGACGCCTGTCCCAAGGCAGCGAAGGAGCAGGTGGTGAGGTTTGCCCTCAAGCGCCAGTTCGAACTGGTGCTGGTGGCGGGGCAGCCGCAGATCAAGCCGGCCTTTGCCTGCGTCAGGCTGGTGGTGGTGCCCAGCGGCCCCGATGCGGCCGACGACTACCTGGTGGAACACGCTGTGCCGGGCGAGCTGGTGATCTGCAGCGACGTGCCCCTGGCCGACCGGCTGGTGAAAAAGGGTGTCGCCGCCCTCGACCCGCGAGGCAAGGAGTTCGATGCGCACAACATGGGTGAACGCCTGGCGGTGCGTAACCTGTTTACCGAACTGCGCGAGCAGGGGCAGGTGGGAGGCGGGCAGGCGCCGTACGGCGATCGGGAGAAGCAGGCCTTCGCCAACGCCCTGGATCGGATCCTGACGCGGCTGGCGCGCTAGGCCTGACGAAGCCGGTGCGGCGAGGGCATCGGCCAGCTCGCCACGGCTCCAGGGTCACTCGTCGTTTTCGTGGGTCAGTTCCAGTACCCGGTCCACCAGCTTGTTGATCCCGGCCGCGGCCTCGCCGATGGATTGCGCGAGCATGTAGGCCGGGGTGCTGACCAGCTTGCGCGCCTGGTCTTCGATGATGTCGCCCACTGCGCAGTCAGCATGGGTGGCGCCCATTTTCTTCACGGCGGCTGCGGTGCCGGCGTCGTTGCCGATGGTGCAGGTCACGCCCGGGCCGTAGATCTTCGCCGCCAGGGCCGGGGAGATGCAGATCAGGCCCACCGGCTTGCCGGCTTCGGCGAAGGCTTCGGCCAGCGCCAGGACATCGGGCTGGATTGTGCAGCCGGCGCCTTCGACGGCGAAATTGGACAGGTTCTTGGCCGCACCGAAGCCACCGGGAACGATCAGCGCGTCGAAGTCATCGACGTTGGCGTCGCGGATGTCCTGCACCTGGCCGCGGGCGATGCGCGCCGATTCCACCAGGACATTGCGCGACTCGGGCATCTCTTCACCGGTCAGGTGGTTGATCACATGCAACTGGGGGATGTTCGGCGCGAAGCATTGTACCTGCGCGCCGCGTTGGTCCAGGCGCAGCAGGGTGATGACGCTTTCATGGATCTCGGCACCGTCATAGACGCCACAGCCGGAAAGGATCACTGCAACTTTTTTGCTCATGGTTTTTTCTCCAGGTTCATGGCGCTCAATGTCCACTAAATTATCGCCCGTTGCCATAGGGTTGGCCTGCCGTCGGGCCGGAGCGCCACGGCGGTGCCGGGGGTTTTGGAGAGTCGCCCGCGGGCGCTGAAGGTGGGGGCGCCGCGGCGGGTGTCGAACCTGCCGCAGGCGTGGCTAGCGGCGCCTTACTCGACGGGCGTCTTGGACTTGCAGCTGTCGTGCGGTTCGTCCTGCTTGAGCTGTTCGGACTCGTAGATCGCCTTGGCCAGCCGCGCATTCTTGAAGCGGCGGCGCAGCCACAGGATGAAGCCCAGGACCAGCAAGCCGCCGAGCACCCACAGTTCGTATTTCTTGATGCTGCCCAGCATGCCTTCGAGCACGGCGCCGAAGTGGTAGGCCGCAGCGGCCAGGGCGGCGGCCCAGATCGCCGCGCCAATGCCGTTGAGCAACAGATAACGTCCCGGCGGATACCCGGACAGGCCGATGGCCACCGGCATCACGGTGCGCAGGCCGTAGACGAAGCGGAAGCTCAGCACCCAGATATCCGGATGCTTGCGGATATGCTCCAGTGCCCGGTCGCCCATCAATTGCCAGCGCGGCTTGCGCGCCAGCAGCTTGCGTCCGTGCTTGCGGCCCAGGAAGTACCAGAGCTGGTCGCCGGCATAGCTGCCGAAGAAGGCCACGACCACCACCAGGTTGATGTCCATGTATCCGCGAAACGCGAGGAAACCGGCCAGGACCAGAATGGTCTCGCCTTCGAAGAACGTGCCGAGAAAGAGGGCGAAGTAGCCGAATTCCTGAAGAAATTGTTGGAGCATTGTCTGGATGCTGGCGAAATGAACGCGCAGCCTACCCCTTCGGGCCCATGGAGGAAAGTATCCAAATGTGTCTCGACGTGAACAAATACTGGCCGGACAATGGCTGCGGCGACCGGTCACAGGGTTAAGCACAACTGTCATCCATTCGTCATAATGGCCGCTTATAACTGTCACGCTCGCCCGCCTGCGCGGGCTCAGGAGTCTGTCGTGAGCTTTACCCCAGCCAACCGCTTGTTTCCCGCCACTCGCCTGCGCCGCAACCGTCGTGATGATTTCTCTCGCCGCCTGGTCCGTGAAAACGTCCTGACCACCGACGACCTGATCCTGCCGGTATTCGTGCTCGAGGGTGAGAATCGCCGCGAAGCGGTGGCGTCGATGCCGGGCGTCGAGCGCCTGACCATCGACCTGCTGCTCGAGGAAGCGGCGCAGTGGGTCGAGCTGGGGATCCCCGCGCTGGCCCTGTTCCCGGTGACCCCGACGGAGCTCAAGTCGCTGGATGCCGCCGAAGCCTGGAACCCGGACGGCATTGCCCAGCGCGCCACCCGTGCGCTGCGCGAGCGCTTCCCCGAACTCGGGGTGATCACCGACGTGGCGCTGGACCCGTTCACCACCCATGGCCAGGACGGCATCCTCGACGAAGATGGCTATGTGCAGAACGACATCACCGTCGATGCCCTGGTCAAGCAGGCGCTGTCCCACGCCGAAGCCGGAGCCCAGGTGGTGGCGCCTTCGGACATGATGGACGGCCGCATCCAGGCGATCCGCGAGGCCCTGGAGCTGGCCGGGCATGTCAATGTGCGGATCATGGCCTACTCGGCCAAGTACGCCAGTGCCTATTACGGCCCGTTCCGCGATGCGGTCGGCTCGGCGCTGAACCTGGGCAAGGCCAACAAGGCCTCCTACCAGATGGACCCGGCCAACAGCCACGAAGCCCTGCATGAAGTGGCCGCCGACCTCGCCGAAGGCGCGGACATGGTCATGGTCAAGCCGGGCATGCCGTATCTCGACATCCTTTTTCGGGTCAAGGATGAATTCAAGGTGCCGACCTTTGTCTATCAAGTCAGCGGCGAATACGCCATGCACATGGCGGCGATCCAGAATGGCTGGTTGAACGAAGGGGTCATTCTCGAATCCTTGACCGCCTTTAAACGCGCGGGTGCCGATGGCATCCTGACTTACTTTGCCGTTCGTGCTGCTCAATTGTTACGAGAGCAACAATAGCCCTCCCAGGAACACGCGATGAATACTGAAGGACTCACTGAAGTTGCCGTAAAAGAAGCTCAACCCGTGGTCGAGCAGGTCGTGGAAACGCCGCCGGAGCCGGAAACCCCGCCCGTGCAGGCGGACGCCCCCCATGTGGCGATGCCGACCCTGGTCATTCCGAGCCTGGACGACAGCAGCCTGTATATCCATCGCGAGCTGTCGCAACTGCAGTTCAACATCCGCGTGCTGGAGCAGGCGCTGGATGAGTCCTACCCGCTGCTGGAGCGCCTGAAGTTCCTGCTGATCTTCTCCAGCAACCTGGACGAGTTCTTCGAGATCCGCGTCGCCGGCCTGAAGAAGCAGATCACCTTCGCCCGTGAACAGGCCGGCGCCGACGGTCTGCAGCCGCACCAGGCGCTGGCGCGGATCAGCGAGCTGGTGCACAGCCAGGTCGATCGCCAGTACGCGATCCTCAACGACATCCTGTTGCCGGAGCTGGAGAAGCATCAGGTCCGCTTCATCCGTCGCCGCTACTGGACCACCAAGCTCAAGACCTGGGTCCGGCGCTACTTCCGCGACGAGATCGCGCCGATCATCACCCCGATCGGCCTCGACCCGACGCACCCGTTCCCGCTGCTGGTGAACAAGAGCCTGAACTTCATCGTCGAGCTCGAAGGGGTCGACGCCTTCGGTCGCGACTCCGGCCTGGCGATCATCCCGGCGCCGCGTCTGCTGCCGCGGATCATCAAGGTGCCGGAAGAAGTCGGCGGCCCTGGCGACAACTATGTGTTCCTGTCGTCGATGATCCACGCCCACGCCGACGATCTGTTCCAGGGCATGAAGGTAAAAGGCTGCTATCAGTTCCGCCTGACCCGTAACGCCGACCTGGCGGTGGACACCGAGGACGTCGAAGACCTGGCCCGCGCCCTGCGCGGCGAGCTGTTCTCCCGCCGCTACGGCGACGCGGTGCGCCTGGAAGTGGCCGATACCTGCCCGAAACACCTGTCCGACTACCTGCTCAAGCAGTTCAACCTGAGCGAGAGCGAGCTGTACCAGGTCAATGGCCCAGTGAACCTGACCCGGCTGTTCAGCATCACCGGCCTGGACAGCCACCCGGAGCTGCAATACACGCCGTTCACCCCGCAGATTCCAAAGCTGCTGCAGAACAGCGAGAACCTTTTCAGCGTGATCAGCAAGCAGGACATCCTGTTGCTGCACCCGTTCGAGTCCTTTACCCCGGTGGTCGACCTGCTGCGTCAGGCGGCCAAGGACCCGCATGTCCTGGCGGTGCGCCAGACCCTGTACCGCAGCGGCGCCAACTCGGAAATCGTCGACGCGCTGGTGGATGCGGCGCGTAACGGCAAGGAAGTCACCGCGGTGATCGAATTGCGGGCGCGTTTCGACGAAGAGTCCAACCTGCAACTGGCCAGCCGCCTGCAAGCGGCCGGCGCGGTAGTGATCTACGGCGTGGTCGGCTTCAAGACCCACGCCAAGATGATGCTGATCCTGCGTCGCGAAGCCGGCGAGATCGTGCGTTATGCCCACCTGGGTACCGGTAACTACCACGCCGGCAACGCCCGCCTGTATACCGACTACAGTCTGCTGACTTCCGACGACGCCTTGTGCGAAGACCTCGGCAAGCTCTTCACCCAGCTGATCGGCATGGGCAAGACCCTGCGCATGAAGAAGCTGCTGCACGCGCCGTTCACCCTGAAGAAGGGCATGCTCGACATGATTGCCCGGGAGACCCAGTTCGCCCAGGACGGCAAGCCGGCGCACATCATCGCCAAGTTCAACTCGCTGACCGATCCGAAGATCATCCGCGCGCTGTACAAGGCCAGCCAGTCGGGCGTGCGCATCGATCTGGTGGTGCGTGGCATGTGCTGCCTGCGTCCAGGCATCGCCGGCGTGTCGCACAATATCCATGTGCGCTCGATCATCGGCCGCTTCCTGGAGCACACCCGGGTGTTCTACTTCCTCAATGGCGGCGAGGAGCAGATGTTCCTCTCCAGTGCCGACTGGATGGAGCGCAACCTCGACAAGCGCGTCGAGACCTGCTTCCCGGTCGAGGGCAAGAAGCTGATCCTGCGGGTCAAGAAGGAGCTGGAGAGTTATCTCACCGATAACACCCACAGCTGGAGCCTGCAGTCGGACGGTCGCTACATCCGCAACACCCCGACCGGCAACCAGAACCCGCGCAGCGCCCAGGCGACGCTGCTGGAGCGTCTGGGCAGCCCGCTGCTGCCGGTGCGCTGAACCTGTTTTAACGAAAAAGCCGGCTTGCCAGCGATGGTCCCCTCAGTCGGGGTCCATCGCCGGCAAGCCGGCTTTTTTGCGCAAGGGTGTTTCAGCGCACGTTGAGGACGATACCAACCCGGGTCAGCCACTCGGCTTCCAGGGCGAAGTCGGCCTGGGTCAGTTGGTTATCGTCCAGCCATTTCTCCGGGAACATCACCTCCAGGCTGTCGCCGGCGGCGTGCAGCTTCACCTGGGGCATTTCCTGGGTGCCGCGGATGTGATGGAACAGGATGGCGAAACGCAGCAGCACGCACAGGCGAATCAGCTTGCTGCCTTCCTCGCCGAATTCGGCGAACTTGTCCTTGGGGATGTTGCGGCGGTGGCCGCGTACCAGGAGCGCGAGCATCAGCTGGTCTTCCCGGGAGAAGCCCGCCAGGTCGGAATGCTCGATCAGGTAGGCGCCGTGCTTGTGGTAGTGGTAGTGGGCGATATCCAGCCCCACTTCATGGACCTTGGCGGCCCAGCTCAGCAACTCGCGCCAGACGCCGTCCTGCAGGTCCCAGTCGTCGGCCACCTGGTCGAAGGCGTGGAGCGCCTTGCGCTCGACCCGGACGGCCTGTTCCTGGTCGACGTGATACCGCTCCATCAGCGAGCCCAGGGTGCGTTCGCGCACGTCTTCGTGGTGATGGCGGCCCAGCAGGTCGTAGAGCACGCCTTCGCGCAGGGCGCCTTCGCAGTGGTCCATGCGTTGCAGTTCGAGGGCGTCGAAGATGGCTTCGAGAATCGCCAGGCCAGCGGGGAAGATCGCCCGGCGATCCGGCTTGATGCCTTCGAAGTCGATCTTCTCGGCGTCGCCCAGCTTGAACAGCCGGCGCTTGAGCCAGGCCAGGCCTTCGGCGTTGACTTCGCCGTTGCCCTGGCCGCCGGCCTTGAGCGCCAGGCCGATGGCGCGGATGGTGCCCGAGGAGCCGATGGCTTCATCCCAGGTCAGGCGGTGCAGGGCGTGTTCGATGCTCATGATTTCCAGGCGCGCCGCGGTGTAGGCCTGGGCGTAGCGCGCCGGGGTGATCTTGCCGTCGCGGAAATAGCGCTGGGTGAAGCTGACGCAGCCCATCTGCAGGCTTTCGCGCAGGTCAACACCTCGTTCAACGTGCGTGGCGAACCGATCGTGTGCAAGCCGGAAGAAGCCTACGCCTGCTTCATGCGCACCGAGATGGA
>NZ_JBNNVU010000094.1:0-22062 GCF_050280705.1 Pseudomonas sp. NPDC089530
CTCGATCGGAATCACCAACACCCAGAACCACCAGTACAGCCAGCCGATGGTGAAGCCCGCCCACGGCCCGATGGCCTGGTCGGCGTAGGTCCGGAACTGCTGGGCGGCCCGGAAACCCTGATGATCGGTAAAGTGCTCTGGCAAGAGTTCTTCAACAACCGTGACTGGCCGGTGGCTTCGGCCCTGGCAGTGGTGATGCTGGCGATCCTGATTGTGCCGATCATCCTCTTCAACCGCAGTCAGGCCAAAGAAATGGAGGGCAAGGAATGAGGCGCTTCAGTTTCTCGAGCCTGATGCTGGTGGTGGGGCTGCTGTTCATTTACCTGCCGATGCTGATCCTGGTGATCTACTCGTTCAACGCCTCCAAGCTGGTGACGGTCTGGGGCGGCTGGTCGGTGAAGTGGTACGTCGGCCTGCTGGACAACTCGCAACTGATGGGCTCGGTGGTGCGTTCCCTGGAGATCGCCTGCTACACCGCCGTGGCGGCGGTGGCCCTGGGCACCCTGGCGGCCTTCGTGCTGACCCGGGTCACCCGCTTCAAGGGCCGCACCCTGTTCGGTGGTCTGGTCACCGCGCCGCTGGTGATGCCCGAGGTGATCACCGGCCTGTCGCTGTTGCTGCTGTTCGTGGCCATGGCGCAGTTGATCGGCTGGCCCCAGGAGCGGGGCATCGTCACCATCTGGATCGCCCACACCACGTTCTGCGCGGCCTACGTGGCGGTGGTGGTGTCGGCGCGTTTGCGCGAGCTGGACCTGTCCATCGAAGAGGCGGCCATGGACCTGGGCGCGCGGCCGTTCAAGGTGTTCTTCCTGATCACCATCCCGATGATCGCGCCGTCGCTGGCGGCGGGCGGCATGATGTCGTTCGCCCTGTCCCTGGACGACCTGGTGCTGGCGAGCTTCGTGTCCGGCCCGGGTTCCACCACCCTGCCGATGGAAGTGTTCTCGGCGGTGCGCCTGGGGGTGAAGCCGGAGATCAACGCCGTGGCCAGCCTGATCCTGCTGGCGGTATCGCTGGTGACCTTCCTGGTCTGGTACTTCAGCCGCCAGGCCGAAGAGCGTCGCAAGCGCGCGATCCAGCAGGCTGTGGAAGAGGCGGCGGCCGATTCCTGGAAGCAGCCGGACGTCCGCCGCTCGCAGGCGCCGGAAGCCGCCTGAGACGCGTTTGACCGGCTGCAACGACATCGCCCCTGAGCAGGGGCGATGTCGTTTCTGGGAGGCTCAAGCATGCCGATGGGGTTCTGACGGCAGCCGCACTGTAGGAGCGTTCGTGGGTTATTGCGCCGTCCGCGCCGGCAACAGCTTCAGGGTGCCGCGGGTATTGGCCGTCACCTCTTCTTCGTTGAAGTGCGCCTGCTGGTACACCCCCTCGATATAGGCCTCGGCCTGATCCTGATAGTGCGCATCGAACAGCACCCCGCTTTGTCCCACCGGGTTGATGCTCAGGCTGTGGGCCGGGTCGGCAAAGTCGATCAGGCGCCGGGTCGAGGGGCCATAGGTCACCGGCCAGGGCGCCGGGCCGATCTTCGCCGACTGGTTGTTCGGCACTTCGTGGGTGCCCGGCGCGGCGAACGGGCCGACGTTGAATACCCGGTCCAGGGGCTTCTGCAGACCCAGCGGGTGGCCGTGGGTCAGGGTATGCGCCTGGCCCCACAGCCATTGCGCCGGGTCGTCGCCCAGGGTCGCCTTGAGATGGGCGATGCTGGCGCGCCAGGCGGTCCGGACCGTGTCGGCGCGGCTTTCCTGGCCCAGGGTGTTGCGGTTGTCCCACCACGGCGAGTCGGCGGAGGCGGCCAGGCGCGGCAGGGCGGCGTCGATCACCCGGGTGGTCAGCAGGGTGTCGAAGAAGGCGTCGCCCAGTTCGTCGTGGAAGGTGGCGTCGGTCAGGTCGAACAGGAACTGGTTGAACAGGGTGGCGCTGGTGGAATCCAGCGGGTAGTCGCCTTTCCACTGCGCCAGTTGTTCCACCAGCTTGAGTTCCCGCGGGTCGCTCACCACTTCGCGCAGCACCGGCAACAGCGGTGCCAGCAAGCGCGGGCCATAGGCGGTGGTGGTGCCCAGCTGGAGTTTCTGGCTGGCTTCAAGGTCCCACTTCACGCTCTTGTCGCTGAGCTGGCGGTCCAGCTGCTGGCCGCGGTCGGCCAGGTTGTAGTAGCCGGGGATCTCCATGCCGGTGGGCGAGACCGGCTGGAAGTTGGCCGAGACGATATAGCCGCGCGCCGGGTTTTCTTCCTGGGGGTTGGCGCTGAACGGGTAAAAGCCGTCCTTGTCCGCCAGCGAGGTGCTGCCGTCGAGGATGAAGGCGCCCTTGGCGCCGATCGGCCGTTTCGGCAGCAGCGCCGCGGCCCACCAGCCGATATCGCCCTTGGCGTTGGCCCAGACGATGTTCAGCCCCGGCGCCTGGACCTTGGCCGCGGCGCTGCGGGCCTTGGCCAGGGTGTCGGCGCGGTTGAGTTGGTAGAAGCCGTCGAGGATCGGGTTTGGCGCCTCCAGGAAGGCCCACCACATGGCAATCGGTGTCTTGCCGGCATTGGCCCCGAGCACGTCGTTGACGATCGGCCCGTGGGGCGACTGGCGCAGGATCTGGGTGACCGGCGGCTGGCCCTTCACGGCGATCTGCTGCTCGCTGTTGATCAGGTCGACCCACTTGCCGCGGTACCAGACCTGGTTGGCGTTGTTCGGGTTGACCTTCTCGGCGATCAGGTCCAGGTCGTCGTTCTGGAACATGGTCAGGCTCCAGCCGAAGTCCAGGTTGTGACCGAGAAAGGCGTAGGGCACCAGCGCCTGATGGTGGCCGTAGAGCTCGAAGCCCGGCGCCGACAGCTGGGCCTCGTACCACACCGACGGCACCGCGAAGCGGATGTGCGGGTCGCCGGCCAGCAACGGTTTGCCGCTCTTGGTGCGGGTGCCGGAGATGGCCCAGGCGTTGCTGCCTTCGAATTGCGGCAGGCCGGTGTCGGCCAGGGCCTGCTCGCTCAGCCGGGCGATGGCGCCCAGGTCCTGCCAGTCGCTGGCGGCCAGGTTTGGCGCCAGCGGGCCGCGGCCCCTGGCCAGGGCGCCCTTGGGCTGCCAGTCGAGGTCGAAGACCTTCAGGTAGTCGCTGCCGAGCTGGTCACGGACGTAGGTCAGCAGCGGCTCGGTACGGAAGGCCGCGGCGAAGCTGTAGGCCATGTAGCCGGCGACGCTGATGCTGTCTTCGGCGGTAAAGGAACGCTTGGGAATGCCCAGGACGTCGAATTCGATGGGTTGCGGGTGAGTGTTCTGATACTGGTTGATCCCGTCCAGGTAGGCTTGCAGGCCTTTCCAGGCCGGGGACTGGCGATCCAGCCCGGCCACGTAGCTCTCGGCGCGCTCGCGGATGCGCAGGCTGCGGAACAGTTTGTCGGTGTCGAGCAACTTGGGACCCAGGATCTCGGCCAGCTCGCCCCGGGCCAGGCGCCGCATGATCTCCATCTGGAACAGCCGGTCCTGGGCATGGACGTAGCCCAGGGCGCGGTACAGGTCGGTCTCGTTTTCCGCGCGGATATGCGGCACGCCGCGTTCGTCGTAACGCACCGTGACCGAGCCCTGCAGACGCTCCAGCTCGACCTGGCCCTGGCGCGTCGGCTGCTTGCTGTACAGGTACCAGCCCCCTCCCGCGGCAAGGGCGAGGATCAGGACGGCGACTACGGTCAGGCTGCGTTTCATGGTGACTCCTTGTTCTTTCTGCGATTGCCTGCCGTGGGGGGAGGCAAACATTTAGCACAGGCCTTCTGTGCCGGGCATCCGCTGTCCTCGAAAAGTCAGGAATGCCTTAATCCGTCGGGTTCGGCCATGGACAATAACAGCCCACCGCCAGGGTGTGGGTGGCGTTGACCGCACGGCCTTCTTGCAGGGCCTGGAGGATCGGCTCGATGAAGCTGTTGCTGGAGTTGCAGGTCAGGCCTTCGCTGTAGGGGCCGAAGTAGGCCAGCTTGCCGCTGCGGTCCCAGATCGCCACGGCCGGGCTGGCGGGGATCTGCTCCGAACCGGGCAGGCCGTCGAGGACTTTCAGCTGGCTCAGGGTGGCGGGCAGCTGGCCGTGGCTGCCGGTTTTCTGCACTGAGTAGAACTCCACGCCCTGCGGCCCGTAGTGCTCGATCAGCTCGGCCAGGTGCTGCTGGTTGCCGACATTGCACGGGCAGGCCGGGTCCCAGAAGTGCACCAGGCGGATGGCGCCTGGGCCAGCCAGCCCAGCAGGCAGTTGCAGCGGGTCGCCGGAAAACACCGCGGTGTGTTCGCTGAAGGCCCGCAGGAAACGGCCCTGGAACCAGTCGTAGGCCACCCACAGCACTCCGGCGCAGAGGAGGGCGAGCAGGCTGGCAAGCAGGGTCGTGCGGTAGGGCAGGCGCATACGGATCGTTCCTTGAAGGTCGCGTAGCTTGCCATGCTTGCTGCGACAGATGAATATCGCAGGCCGATAAAGCCTGTTTCGCGTTACGCGCCACCGCCTGGAAATCCCTTATGCCCGCGACCTTCGACCCCGACCTTCTGCGCGCCAGCCTGCGGCCTCTGGCCGAGGCGCAGCCGCTCTCGGCCCAGGCGCAGGCCTATCAGCGCTTCTATGGGCTGGATTTGCCGGCCAGGCGTGGGTTGGGGCGTTTCACGGTCGACGGCTACGACCTGGTCGGGCAGGTCTGGTGGCCGGAACAGCCGGTGGCCACCGTGTTTCTGCTGCACGGCTTCTATGACCACATGGGCTTGTACCGGCACGTGATCGAGTGGGCGCTGCAGCGCCAGTGGGCGGTGATTGCCTGCGACTTGCCGGGCCATGGCCTGTCCAGCGGCGAGCGCGCCAGCATCGATGATTTCGCGGTGTACCAGGCTGTGCTGCAAGGCTTGTTCGACGAGGCTCGGTCCCTCGATCTGCCGCAGCCTTGGCACCTGTGCGGGCAAAGCACGGGAGGCGCGATCGTGATCGATCACCTGCTCAACCAGGGCGCGCAAAGCCCGGCCCAGGGGCAGGTGATCCTGCTGTCGCCGCTGGTGCGTCCGCGGGCCTGGGGCTGGTCGAAACTCAGCTATTACTTGCTGCGGCCATTTGTCAAAGGCATTGCCCGGCGCTTCAGCGAGAACTCCACCGATCCGGAGTTCCTGCCGTTCCTGCAGCGCGACCCGTTGCAGCCCTTGCGCCTGCCGACCGCCTGGGTCGGGGCGCTGGCGCAGTGGATCAAGCGTATCGAGCTGGCCCCGGGCAGCAGCCGGCAGCCGTTGATCGTGCAAGGGCAGGCGGACATGACGGTGGATTGGCAGCACAACCTGCAGGTGATCCGGGAGAAATTCCAGCAGCCTCAGGTGCTGATGCTCCCTGAGGCGCGGCACCATCTGGCGAACGAGGCGGCGCGGATTCGCCAGGAATATTTCGCCTTCCTGAACCAACATCTCTGAGGGTATTCCCGCTGTAGTCAGCGCCGCAGGCTGGAGGCGCGCTCGGAGGGATCGAACTCAGCGGACGTGGTGATCTTGCGACCGCTGAGGTCCTTCGGACCTATCGCAGCCTTCGGCAGCGGCTACAGGGTGTTCAGGGGGCGAGGCTCGACGTGCTCTGGCCGACGGCCAGCCCGGCACGGATCGCGGCCAGGGCGGCCTGATAGTAGGCCTTGCCGTCGGCGGACTCGGCGAAGCTGGCGAACTCTTCCAGCTCCGGGTCGGACAGGTCGCGGTAGACATACAGCAGGGTGTTGTTCAGGTCGTTGCCGATCTGCGCCATCAGCCGCTGGCGCTGGCCGTTGAGCATGTTCTGGGCCTGGCCGGCCCCCAGCAGGCCGGGGATCATCTGGCTCAGGCTGTCGGCCGCGACGCCGGCGATCGCCAGGCTGACTTCCGCGCCGGCCTCGCGGGCCGGCAGCGCCTGGGCCAGGTGGCCGATGATCAGTTGACGGGTATCGCTGGCCTGCATCTTCGGCAAGCCCTGGGCGTTTTTCGCCAGCTGGTCGCGGCGGGTCGCCAGCAGTTCGGCGGCGATGATCTTGCGCCCCAGGGGCGACTGGAAAAACTGCAGCGCCGGCTTCGGGTCGGCGAGCTTCTGCCGCAACTGCGCCTCGGCCCGGTGGTCCATGGCCTGTGGGGCGAAGCGCTGGTTGCTGTTGTCGACCAGCGCCTGATAGACCGCGGGCGGCAGGCTACTCTGGTAACGCTGCTGGGCGGCGGTGATGGCATCGTTGAAATGCGCGCGTTGTTCCGGCCAGCCGGCGACCTTGTACAACTGGTCGTGGCCGTCTGCCCAGGCGGGCAACACACAGAACATCAACAGTGAAAAAAGCAAACGGCGCATAAGGACTCCTGTCGGCAGCCCACTATTCTCCGGGGCAAGGCGATGGTTGTCGAGAATTCGTATCAGGTTCAGTACGCAAACCGTCCGATCGGACGACGAATGCAAAGGCCGCCAGCGTGCTTGGTCAGAATTATCTTTGGGATCTGTCGGATTCATTCGGGTGTGGATACTATGCGTGCCATGCAAATACCCTCTGATCACCCGCTGCTGTTACGCATCGTCGACGACCTGGCCGCCCATGGCTGGTCGCAGCAGAATATCTTCCTGCCAGAAGCCCTGACCCTGGAGCTGGCGACCGAGTGCCGTAAGCGCGCGGCCGAGGGCGAGCTGGCGCCGGCAGCGGTCGGCCGGGGCCCGGCGCAGGAGATCCGCGAGGGGATCCGTGGCGATCATATCCAGTGGCTCGAGCCCGGCCAGGCCGAGTGCTGCGATACCTACCTGGGGTTGATGGACAGCCTGCGCGAAGCGCTGAACCGTGGCCTGTTCCTCGGCCTGGAAGACTTCGAAAGTCATTTCGCCCTGTACCCGCCGGGGGCGTTCTACCTCAGGCATGTCGACCGTTTTCGCGACGATGACCGGCGCACGGTGTCCGCGGTGATCTACCTCAACCAGGACTGGTTGCCCGAGCAGGGCGGGCAACTGCGTATGTACCTGGAGGGCGAGGTCGAACATGACGTGGAGCCCGTCGGCGGCCGGCTGGTGGTGTTCCTCTCCGGCGAGATGCCCCACGAAGTCCTGCCCGCGACCCGGGAGCGCCTGTCCTTGACGGGCTGGTTCCGCCGTCGCGGCAGCGAGCCGTTCTGATCATGCACAAGGTCCTGGTCAGTCGCTGCCTGCTGGGCCATCCCGTGCGCTACGACGGCGCGGCCAGTGGGCCGTTCGATCTGCTGGCGAGCTGGCAGGCCGAGGGGCGGGTGGTTGCCCTGTGCCCGGAAGTCGCCGGTGGCTTGCCGACGCCACGGGCAGCCGCGGAGATTCCCGGCGGGCAGGGCGGCGAAGTGCTCGATGGCCTGGCGCAGGTGATCACCACCGAGGGCGAGGATGTCAGCGCCGAGTTCCTCAGCGGCGCCCGGCAGGCACTGGAACTGGTGCGTCAACACCAGATCCGTATCGCCGTGCTCAAGGCCAACAGCCCGTCCTGCGGCAACCTGCTGACCTACGATGGCAGCTTCAGCGGGGTCAAGGTCAGCGGCGAGGGGGTCACCGCCGCCCTGCTCAAGCGGGCCGGGGTGCAAGTCTTCAGCGAACTGCAACTGGCCGAGGCGGCCGCGGCCCTCGCCGCCCTCTGATTCCTGTAGCCACTGCCGCCCTCAAGGCTTGGGCGGCTGGCTCGCGTCCATGCCGAACCATTTTTCCGACAACGCCATCAGCCGGCCATCGGCCTTGATGCGCTGCAGGGCGCTGTCCAGGCTGGTCTGGAACGCCGGATTGCCTTTCTGGAACGGGATCGCCAGGCTCAGGGTCGGCCCGAGCTTGGCGCCTTCCTTCACCGGCAGGCGGCTGTCGCGGATGGCGTAAGGGATCAACAGGCGGTCGCTGATGGCGGCGTCGAGCTGCTTGTCCGCCACATCCTTGATCGGTTGCTGGGCGTTCGGGTAGGCGCGCAGGTCGATGCCTTCCGCGGTGCGCGCCTGCTCCACGAATTGGCTGCCCTGGGCTACGCCCAGTGCCCGGCCCTGGAGTTCCTGCAGGCTGCCCAGGGTACGCTGTTCTTCCTTGCGCACGATCAATTGCGCGCTGGAGTAGCTGTAAGGCTCGCTGAAGTCGAAACGTTCCTTGAGTTCCGGGGTCATTGCTATGTGATTGATGGCGACGTCGTAGCGGCCGCTTTCCACGCCGGGCAGCAGGTCGGCGGCGTCGGTGACCACGAAGTCCGCCCGTACATCCAGCTCATGGGCGAGCAGTTGGCCCAGTTCGACCTCGAAGCCGGTGAGTTTGCCGTCTTCCTTGAAGTTGAACGGCGGGGTGTTGGCTTCCAGGGCGATGCGCAGTTCCCCGCGGTCATTCACGTCGTCGATCAGTTCGGCTTGAGCGCAAGTGCTTGCAAGAGGCAGCAAAAGTATCAGGCCAGGCAGAAAACGCATGGTCACTCCTTGAATTCATATAGGCGGCGCGCTGTTCGGGCTCGCTTTGCTATGGTGTTGATTGCCCTTCGACAACGATATGCCACGAAGTTGTCATAACCGTACCGATTTTGCGGAAAAACTGGAGAGTAGAATGAAAACCTTTATGTCTCGTGCTGCATTGGCCAGCCTGATGCTGGGGGCTTCGATGCTGGCCTCTGCGGCGGATATCCCTCGGACCAAGGCGCCGGAAGGGGCTTCCGTGTTCATCGTTACCCCGGTCAATGGCGACACCGTGTCCAAGACCTTCAAGGTCAAGTTCGGCGTCAGCGATATTTCCCTGGCCCCCGCCGGCGACCAGACCCCGCATACCGGGCACCACCACCTGCTGATCGACGTCGACAAGCTGCCGGCCGAGAACATGCCGATCCCGGCCGATGCCCAGCACATCCACTTCGGCAAGGCCCAGACCGAAACCGAAGTGACCCTGGCCCCGGGCAAGCACACCCTGCAGCTGGAGCTGGGGGACAAGAACCACGTGCCGTTCGATCCGCCGATCGTTTCGGAAAAGATCACCGTCACCGTCAAATGAAGGCGGGCTGACAACGAAAAAGGGAGGTCCGAAGACCTCCCTTTTTCATGGCCGCACAGCGCTTAGAACAGGACGCGGCTACGGATGGTGCCGTTGACCTGTTGCAGCTTCTCTTGCGCCAGCTCCGAGTATTCGGCGTCGACGTCGATCACCACGTAGCCGACCTTCTCGTTGGTCTGCAGGAACTGACCGGAGATGTTGATGCCGTTTTCGGCGAAGACCTTGTTGATCTCGCTCATCACGCCCGGGATGTTCTCGTGGATGTGCAGCAGGCGGTGCTTGCCAGGGTGCGCCGGCAGGGCCACTTCCGGGAAGTTCACCGACGATACCGAGGTACCGTTGTCGCTGTACTTGACCAGCTTCTCCGCCACTTCCAGGCCGATGTTGGCCTGGGCTTCGGCGGTGGAACCGCCGATGTGCGGGGTCAGGATCACGTTGTCCAGGCCACGCAGCGGGCTTTCGAACTCTTCGTCGTTGGAGCGTGGCTCCACTGGGAACACGTCGATGGCCGCGCCGATCAGGTGCTTGTCCTTGATGGCGGCCGCCAGGTGCTCCAGCTCGACCACGGTGCCGCGCGCGGCGTTGATCAGGATGCCGCCTTTCTTGATGGCGCGGATTTCCTTCTCGCCGATCATCCACTGGGTCGCAGCGGTTTCCGGAACGTGCAGGGTCACGATGTCGGACATGCCCAGCAGCTCGTGCAGGTTGCCGACCTGGGTGGCGTTACCCAGTGGCAGCTTGGTCACGGTGTCGTAGAAGAACACTTGCATCCCTAAGCCTTCGGCCAGGACCGACAGTTGGGTGCCGATCGAGCCGTAGCCGACGATGCCCAGCTTCTTGCCACGGATCTCGAAGGAGTTGGCCGCGCTCTTGATCCAGCCGCCACGGTGGCAGGAGGCGTTCTTCTCCGGGATGCCGCGCAGCAGCAGGATCGCTTCGGCCAGCACCAGTTCGGCCACGGAACGGGTGTTGGAGTACGGGGCGTTGAACACGGCGATGCCGCGCTCGCGAGCCGCGTCGAGGTCGACCTGGTTGGTGCCGATGCAGAAGCAGCCAACCGCAACGAGCTTCTTCGCGTGATCGAAGATCTCTTCCGTCAGTTGGGTGCGGGAGCGAATGCCGATGAAGTGCGCATCGGCGATCTTTTCCTTCAGTTGGGCTTCCGGCAGAGAACCGGTGAGGTACTCGATGCTGGTGTAGCCCGCGGCCTTGAGGACGTCGACAGCCGATTGGTGGACGCCTTCGAGAAGAAGGAACTTGATCTTGCTCTTATCGAGAGAAGTCTTGCTCATCTGCGTAAACCTGTGTCCCGGAGAAAAATGGCAGGAAATGGTCAACAGATGCTGACCCGGACGGCAGGAAAGCCGTCGCCGCAGAAGGCCCTTCGGCGCTATTCTGCGGGGGGGCGTATGCTAGCATACGGACCCCGCTAAGCACTCCTTCCTGCGACGTGAAGCGTTCTCAGGATGACCATGAATTGTTCGAGAGTTCTGTCGATGACCAATCCTGTGCTGATTGATGAGCTGAAGACCCTGGTCGAGGCTGGCAAGGTCCTGACCGATGCCGCTTCCCTCGAGGCTTACGGCAAGGATTGGACCAAACACTTCGCCCCGGCGCCGAGCGCCATCGTCTTTCCCAAGACCATCGAGCAGGTCCAGGCCATCGTGCGCTGGGCCAACCGGCACAAGGTCGCGCTGGTGCCGTCCGGCGGCCGCACCGGTCTGTCGGCTGCTGCCGTGGCGGCCAATGGCGAAGTGGTGGTGTCGTTCGACGCTATGAACCAGATCCTCGACCTGAACCTGACCGACCGCACCGCGGTCTGCCAGCCGGGTGTGGTCACCGCGCAGTTGCAGAACCTCGCTGTGGAAAACGGCCTGTATTACCCGGTGGACTTCGCTTCCGCCGGTTCCAGCCAGATTGGCGGCAATATCGGCACCAATGCCGGCGGGATCAAGGTGATTCGCTACGGCATGACCCGCAACTGGGTGGCCGGCCTGAAGGTGGTCACCGGCAAGGGCGACCTGCTGGAACTGAACAAGGACCTGATCAAGAACGCCACCGGTTATGACCTGCGCCAGCTGTTCATCGGCGCCGAGGGCACCCTGGGCTTCGTGGTCGAGGCCACCATGCGCCTGGATCGTGCGCCGAAGAACCTCACCGCCATGGTCCTCGGCACTGCCGATTTCGACTCGATCATGCCGGTGCTGCATGCCTTCCAGGGCAAGCTCGACCTGACCGCCTTCGAATTCTTCTCCGACAAGGCCCTGGCCAAGATCCTGGGCCGTGGCGACGTGCCGGCGCCGTTCGCGACCGAGTGCCCGTTCTACGCGCTGCTGGAATTCGAGGCGACCACCGAGGAGGTGGCCAACCAGGCCCTGGAGACCTTCGAGCATTGCGTGGAGCAGGGCTGGGTCCTGGACGGGGTGATGAGCCAGAGCGAAACCCAGCTGCGCAACCTGTGGAAGCTGCGCGAGTACATCTCCGAAACCATCTCCCACTGGACCCCGTACAAGAACGATATTTCGGTGACTGTGGGGAAGGTCCCGGCCTTTTTGCGGGAAATCGACGAGATCGTCGGCAAGCACTATCCGGATTTCGAGGTGGTCTGGTACGGCCACATCGGTGACGGCAACCTGCACCTGAACATCCTCAAGCCGGACGACCTCGGCAAGGACGAGTTCTTCGCCAAGTGCGCCACCGTGAACAAGTGGGTGTTCGAAATCGTCGAGAAATACAACGGTTCGATTTCCGCCGAACACGGCGTGGGCATGACCAAGCGCGATTACCTGAGCTACAGCCGTTCGCCGGTGGAAATCGACTACATGAAGGCGGTCAAGGCGGTGTTCGACCCGAACGGCATCATGAACCCGGGCAAGATTTTCGCTGTTTGACCTGAAAGCCGATCATGCAGCGGTACCTGATGAACCCAACGAGCAGGAGTCGGTAATGAGCTATCAGCACCAGTATGTCGACGGTACCCGTATTCACTTCCCGGTCGGCAAGATCGTGTGCATCGGGCGCAACTATGCCGAGCACGCCCGGGAACTGGACAATCCGGTGCCGACCGAGCCGCTGCTATTCATCAAGCCGGGCAGTTGCGTGGTGCCGCTGGAAGGCGGTTTCGCCATCCCCACCGAACGTGGCGCGGTGCATTACGAGGCGGAAATCGCGGTGTTGATCGGCAAGCCGCTGTCGACCCAACCCAGCCGCGAAGAAGTGCTGGATGCCATTTCCGGCTTCGCCCCGGCCCTGGACCTGACCCTGCGCGACAAGCAGGCCGAGCTCAAGGCCAAAGGGCTGCCATGGGAGATCTCCAAATGCTTCGACGGCGCCTGCGTACTGGCGCCGTTCGTGGTGGGCAGCACCTTCCCCGACCTGGCGGACATCGATATTCGCCTGACCATCAATGGCGAGGTTCGCCAGGACGGCAACAGCAGCATCATGCTCAACCCGATCGTGCCGATGATCCAGTACATGGCCGGCTGCTTCTCCCTGCAGGCGGGGGATGTGATCCTGACCGGTACGCCGGTGGGCGTCGGGCCGCTGCACGTGGGCGATGAGCTGGTGCTGGAACTGCCGGGCGTCAGCCGCTTCGAAAGCCGCGTGCGCTGATTGGGATTCAGGGGGGAGATCTGCCTGCAATGGGCGGGTCTCTGCCATATAAATCGGGGACATTTCTGACGTTTTGCCGTTTTTTTCACGCGCTGTCCGGATAATTTTCCGGTTCCAGGCGTCTCAGCCTGCCCTGATGTGCTATTACCCATAGCTGGTTTTCTGGAACGCGCGCCCATGTCCTTGCCTCACACCCCCGAGCTTCACACTGTTCGCCGCCGCGGTCGGTTCGCCATGCGTTGGTATTCCTGGCTGCTGCTCGCGGGCATCGTGATGTACGGCGTTGCGATCGCCATGCACTGGGACGACCGTGGCCTGCTCTGGGTGCTGGAGCGTTTCGAAACGCCGGCCGAGCGCCAGGAGAGTGTCTGGCTGCCGGATTACCGCGCGGTCATCGACGCCAAGGTGCTGCCGGGCATGGAGGATGACGAGGCGTCCGACCTGACCTACAACCCGCAAACCAAGACCCTGTTCGCGGTGATGGGCAAGAACCCGTTCCTGGTCGAGCTGAACCTGCAGGGCGATGTACTGCGCAAGATGCCGCTGGTGGGCTGGAGCAACCCGGAAGGGGTGGCGGTCATGGAAAACGGCCTGATGGGGATTGTCGACGAGCGCGATCACCAGTTGACCATCGTCAAGGTGGACGCCACTACCCGCGAGCTGAATATTGCCGACTTCCCGAAATACGACCTGGGGCCGTCGAAGGATCAGAACAAGGCGTTCGAAGGCGTTGCCTGGGACCCGCGCAAGCAGCAACTGCTGTTTGGCGAGGAGCGTCCGCCGGCGCTGTTCACCTGGAACAGCGACGGCAGCCAGACCCTCAAGGGCGACAAGCAGAAGCTGGAAAGCGATGAGCTGGACCTGCGCAACCTGTCCGCCCTGAGCATCGACCCGCGCACCGGCCATCTGCTGGTGCTGTCCGCTGATTCGCACCTGCTGCTGGAACTGTCCGAAACCGGTGAGCAGGTCAGCTTCATGACCTTGCTGGGCGGCTTCAACGGCCTGAAGGACACCATCCCGCGGGCCGAGGGCGTGGCCATGGACGAGCAGGGCAACCTGTACATGGTCAGCGAGCCCAACTTGTTCTACCGCTTCGAGAAGCGCTAATTCAGAAAGCGATTCAGAAAAAACTGTGGGCAAAAGGCCGTAATCCGGCTTACGCCCGCAGCGATTAAGCTTAAATTCATCCAGCCGTGATATTTCGTCCGCCTGATTTGTATTTGAGCTTGCCTGCATGCGTCGATTCGCCTACCCCAAACCGCTTTTCCTTTTCCTGTGTTTTGTCGTGCTGGTGCTGCTGGGCATTGCCGGGCAGCACCATCGCTTCTTCGAGCGCATCTGGTTCAACTGGCGGGTCATGTCGCAGCCGGCCAACACCGATGCCATCGGCCTCGACGGCTATCGGGTAACCCTCGAAGGGCGAAGAATCGAAGGCCTGGACGACGTTTCGGCGCTGACCTACGACCCGGTGCGCAAAAGCCTGTTCACCGTGACCAACAACAATGCCGAGCTGATCGAGCTGTCGCTCGACGGACGCATTCTGCGGCGTATCGCCCTGACCGGCTTTGGCGACCCGGAAGCGGTGGAGTTCATCAGTGCCGACACCTATGTAATCACCGACGAGCGCCAGCAGCGGCTGATCAAGATTCATTTGGAGGAAGGCACGGTGTTCCTCGACTCCGCGGACGCCGAGCAGATGACCCTGGGCGTGCACATGAGCGACAACAAGGGCTTCGAAGGCCTGGCCTACGACTCGGTGGGCAAGCGCCTGTTCGTCGCCAAGGAGCGCGACCCGATGCTGATCTACGAGGTCCAGGGTTTCCCGCACTACGACCCGGAAAAGTCCTACGCGGTGCATGTGGTCAACAATCCCAAGCGCGATGCCGGGCTGTTCGTGCGTGACCTGTCCAGCCTGCAATACGACGAGCGTACCGGCCATCTACTGGCGCTGTCGGACGAGTCGCGGCTGGTGCTGGAGCTGGACGTGGACGGGCGGCCCCTGAGTACCCTGTCGTTGCGCAGCGGACAACAAGGCTTGCAGGCCACAGTGCCACAGGCCGAGGGTATCGCCATGGACGACGACGGCACCCTGTACCTGGTCAGCGAACCGAACCTGTTCTACGTCTTCAAAAAGCCAGCCCCGTAGCCCTGTAGCCGCTGCCGAGCTTGCGAGGCTGCGTACGAGGACGCAGTCCTCGCCGATCCGGTGTATGTGGGCGGCCTGACAGAATGGGGTTGCCTGGTTTTGCGGTCGCTGCGCGCCCGGGCGCAGCCTCGCAGGCTCGGCAGCGGCTACAGAGGCTGTTTCGCCCCTGCCATTGCAGTAGGGGCGAAATCAGTGGCATCAGGCGGTGAGGGTCTTCACGCCTTCGCTGGTGCCCAGCAGCAGCACGTCGGCCGGGCGGGCGGCGAACAGGCCGTTGGTGACCACGCCGACGATGGCGTTGATCTGCGTTTCCAGCTCCACCGGGTTGGTGATCTGCAGGTTGTGCACGTCGAGGATGATGTTGCCGTTGTCGGTGAGCACGCCTTCCCGGTAGACCGGATCGCCGCCCAGCTTCACCAGCTCGCGGGCCACGTGGCTGCGGGCCATGGGGATCACTTCGACCGGTAGCGGGAAGTTGCCCAGCACCGGAACCAGTTTGCTGGCGTCGGCGATGCAGATGAAGGTCTTGGCCACTGCCGCGACGATCTTCTCGCGGGTCAGGGCCGCGCCGCCGCCCTTGATCAGGTTCAGGTGCTCGTCGCTTTCGTCGGCGCCGTCGATGTAGAACTCCAGGTCGCTGACGGTGTTCAGTTCGTACACCGGGATACCGTGGCCCTTGAGGCGCGCCGCGGTGGCTTCGGAGCTGGCGACCGCGCCGTCGAAGGCAGCCTTGTGCTGGGCCAGGGCGTCGATGAAGCAGTTGGCGGTGGAGCCGGTGCCGACCCCGACGATGCTCTTGTCATCGAGTTTCGGGAGGATGAGGTCGACGGCAGCCTGGGCCACGGCCTGTTTGAGTTGATCCTGGGTCATGCGGGCTCCGGAAGCGGGCAAGGGGGAACGGAAAGGCCGGCATTATAGGCGCCGCTGCGGGGAAGGTCATTGCCCGATTGGCGGGTCAAAAGCGCGCAGCGCGCCACCGGGCCGGGGCCGGGGGCTTTAAAACCTCTGGATTCGTGTGGTCGCCCGGGCAAACGCTGGGTTAGACTCGCTGGCCCTGCCCAACCCGCTCAGTGATGCTTTCCGATGCTCGAACAGTACGTCAAGAAGATCCTCACCTCGCGCGTTTACGACGTTGCCGTAGAAACCCCGTTGCAGACTGCCCGCCAGCTCTCCGAGCGGCTGGGCAATCAGATCTGGCTCAAGCGCGAAGACTTGCAGCCGGTGTTCTCGTTCAAGATTCGTGGCGCCTACAACAAGCTGACCCAGCTCAGTGACGCGGAGCGCGCCCGCGGCGTGGTCACCGCATCGGCCGGCAACCATGCCCAGGGCCTGGCCCTGGCGGCCAAGGTGCTGGGGGTCAAGGCGACCATCGTGATGCCCAAGACCACCCCGGAGATCAAGGTCGAAGGCGTGCGTTCCCGCGGCGGCAAGGTGGTGCTGCACGGCGATTCCTTTCCGGAAGCCCTGGCCTACTCGCTGAAGCTGGTGGACGAAAAAGGCTACGTCTATATCCACCCCTATGACGATCCGCACACCATCGCCGGGCAGGGTACCGTGGCGATGGAGATTCTGCGCCAGCACCCGGGGCAACTGGACGCGATCTTCGTGCCGGTCGGCGGCGGTGGCCTGATCGCCGGGATCGCGGCCTACGTGAAGTACCTGCGCCCGGAAATCCGCATCATCGGCGTCGAGCCGGACGACTCCAACTGCCTGCAAGCGGCCATGGCCGCCGGCGAGCGTGTGGTGCTGCCGACCGTGGGCATCTTCGCCGACGGCGTCGCGGTGGCGCAGATCGGCCAGCACACCTTCGACATCTGCAAGGACCATGTGGATGAAGTGATCACCGTCAGCACCGACGAGATCTGCGCGGCGATCAAGGACATCTACGACGACACCCGCTCCATCACCGAGCCGGCCGGCGCCCTGGGCGTGGCTGGGATCAAGAAGTATGTCGAGCAGCGCGGCGTCAGCGGGCAGACCCTGGTGGCCATCGACTCCGGCGCCAACGTCAACTTCGACCGCCTGCGCCATGTCGCCGAGCGCGCCGAACTGGGCGAAGGCCGCGAAGCCATCATCGCCGTGACCATTCCCGAGCAGCCGGGCAGCTTCAAGGCGTTCTGCGAGGCCGTCGGCAAGCGTCAGATCACCGAGTTCAACTACCGCTACAACAACGGCAGCGAAGCGCATATCTTCGTTGGCGTGCAGACCCACCCGGAAAACGACCCGCGCAGCGCGCTGATCGCCAGCCTGACCGAGCAGGGCTTCCCGGTGACCGACCTGACCGACAACGAACTGGCCAAGTTGCATATCCGCCACATGGTCGGTGGGCGCGCGGCGCACGTGGTCGACGAAGTGGTGCTGCGCTTCGAGTTCCCGGAACGCCCGGGGGCGCTGTTCAACTTCCTCAACAAGCTGGGCGGGCGCTGGAACATCTCGATGTTCCACTACCGCAACCATGGCGCGGCCGATGGCCGGGTGGTCGCGGGCCTGCAAGTGCCGGCGAACGAACGCCACTTGGTGCCGGCGGCGCTGGCGCAGATCGGCTACCCCTACTGGGACGAGAGCGATAACCCGGCGTATCAGTTGTTCCTTGGCTGAACGGCTACGCTGACTGGGCGCCCTTAAGGAATCGAAACCATGGAAACGCTGACCACCCTCAAGGTTATCCACATCGCCGCCACCGCACTGCTGTTGCTCAGCGGTCTCGGCCTGGCGCTGCTGGCCTGGCGCAAGCGCAGCGCCGGCCCGGCCGTTACCGTGCAGCGCCCGTGGGTGTTCGTGTGGTTGCTGATGGGCATCAGCCTGGTCAGCATGCCGTTCACCGGTTGGTGGCTGGTGCACCTGATCGGCTGGCCGCTGGGGCAGACCTGGATTCTGGGCTCCAGCATCCTCTATACGGTGGCGGCGTTGTGCTGGTTCTGGCTGGTGGCACGGCTCAATCGCCTGCGGTTGGGCAAGGGCGGCAACCTGAATTTCACCCTGGCGCTGGCGGTCATCAGTCTGCTGGGGTTTGTGGCGATCGCCGGATTGATGGGGGCCAAGCCGGTCTAATCGCTAAGGATCTTCATGAATATTCTTCTGGTGGGCGCCACAGGATTTGTCGGTCGCCACCTGTTACGTGCCTTGCAGCAAGCGGGGCACCGCGTGATCGCCACCTGTCGCGAGCCCCGGGACCAGAGCTGGCCGGGGGTTGAGTGGCGTTCCCTGGACCTGGGCCTGCTGGCTGCCGATCCCAAGCACTTCAGCTTTCCGGATGCTGTTGATCTGGTGATCAATGCGGCGGGCGTGCTGAGCGTGGATGTGCGGGCGTTGGGCCTGGTTCAGGACCAAGGCGCCCGCGTGCTGTTCGATCAGGCCGCCCAGCGCGGTGTCAGGGTGTTGCAGATTTCCGCCCTCGGCGCATCGGCGCAATCCGATGTGCCGTTCCTCTGCAGCAAGGGGGTGGCGGATGACTATCTATTGGGCCTGGGCATGGCGTCGGTGGTGCTGCGACCTTCATTGGTCATCGGTGCCGGCGGTACCAGCAGTGCCTGGCTTGCCGGGCTTTCACCCTGGCCGCTGATTCCCTTGCTGGACCTCAAGGCTCGCCTGCAGCCTGTGCATATCGACGACCTGGTCGGCGCGGTGCTGGCCTTGCTGCGCCAATGGCCGAGCGAATCGATGGTGCTGCCGTTGGTCGGGCCCGAGGCGATGCGGCTGTGCGAGGTGATCGATCACTTGCGTGCGGCCCAGGGTTGGGGGCCGGGGCGTTACCTGCAAGTGCCGGGGCCACTGCTGGGCCTGGGCAGTTGGCTGGGAGAGCGACTGGGTTGGCGCGCCTTGAACCGGCAGAGCCTGGCCCTGGCGCAACGGGACAATGTGGCCGAGCCGCAAGTGCTGGCTTCGGTCTGCGGCTACTCGGCCGCGTCGCTGCCCTCTCGCCTGCAGGACTGGCCCACGTCAGCCTTGAGCAGCCAGCGCGCCCTGCGCCCACTGATGCTGGCAGTGCTGGTGCTGATCTGGCTGGGTACGGCGGCGGTATGCCTGGGGCCCGGTTACGACTGGGGGTTGCGGATCCTGGCCGAGGCGGGTGTGCAGGGCGCTTGGGCGGCGCTGGCGGTGATCGCCGGCGCGGCCTGCGATGGCCTGCTGGGCCTGGGGCTGCTGTTCAAGCGCTGGCGACGGCGGGCGTTGCAACTTCAGTTGCTGCTGATGCTCGGCTACACCCTCTGCATCAGCCTGATTCTGCCCCACTACTGGTTTGACCCCTATGCCGCCGTCGCCAAGAACCTGGTGCTGATGGTGGCAACTCTATGGCTTGTTTGGACTGAACCCCGGCAATGAGTGTTTACCTGTTACTGAAAACCCTGCATATCCTGTCGTCCACCATCCTCTTCGGGCTCGGCGCCGGCTCCGCTTATTACGCTCTGCGGGCTTGGCGCAGCGGCAAGGTGGAAGTGATCGCCGTGACCTTCAGGCACCTGGTGTTCGCCGACTGGGCGTTTACCGCGACCACGGCGGTATTCCAGCCGTTGAGCGGTATCGGCCTGATGCATCTGGCGGGGTGGTCGTTGCAGCAGAGCTGGTTGCAGTGGAGCATCGGCCTGTACTGCCTGGCGGGGATTTGCTGGCTGCCGGTGGTGTGGTTGCAGATCCGCGTGCACAAGATGGCGGAGCGGGCGGTGCAGGAGGGTTCGGCGATGCCGCTCAAGGCGACGACTTACATGCGCTGGTGGTTCGGGTTGGGATGGCCGGCGTTCTTGGCCTTCATGGCGATTTTCTACCTGATGGTGGCCAAGCCGGTTTAGGGTTTGAGGCCCGCTTGGTTGCGGCGCGGGTCGGCTCGCTCCTCATTGGGATGACATTCCCCCGTGGGAGCGAGCCTGCTCGCGCGGGCGTCTTCAGTCGCGCAGGCTGATCACCGGCCAGCCGCGCTGCTCGGCCAGGGCGCGCAGGTTCGGGTCCGGGTCCACCGCGATCGGGTTCGCCACCAGTTCCAGCAGCGGCAGGTCATTCATCGAGTCGCTATAGAAACAACTGTCTTGCAGGTTGTGCCCGGTCTCTTCCAGCCAACGGTTCAAGCGCGTCACCTTGCCTTCGCGGAAACACGGCACATCGGTGCTGCGCCCGGTGTAGCGGCCGTTTTCCATCTCGCATTCGGTGGCGATCAGGGTGTCCACGCCCAGGCGTTCAGCGATCGGCCCAGTGACGAAGCGGTTGGTGGCGGTGATGATCACCAGCTTGTCGCCGGCCGCTCTGTGCTTGGCCAGCAGTTGCGCGGCCTTGGGCAGCATCAGCGAGTCGATGCAGTCGCGCATGTAGTCGCGGTGCCATTGATCGAGCACGTCCATCTCGGTGCGGCCGAGCACTTCCAGGCAGAAGTTCAGGTACGCGGCATTGTCCAGCTTGCCGGCCAGGTAGTCCTGATAGAACTCGTCGTTGCGGGCCTTGTAGGTGACGGCGTCGAGGAAGCCTCGTTCGCACAGGTAATCGCCCCAGGCGTGATCACTGTCGCCGCCCAGAAGGGTGTTGTCCAAGTCGAATAAAGCCAGGCGCATCGCGGTTACTCGCTGATAAGTCTGAAAAAAGGCGACCAGAATACGGTCTTTTCACAAGAGTGCACATAAGGTAGGAAGCCTCGTTGCTGCTTTCACAACCTTTGTGGAACAATGCGGCGACATGCGTTTGCGAGGTTGTTGCCGTGATCGACCCCGATGGTTTCCGCCCCAATGTCGGGATCATTCTGACGAATGATGCCGGCCAGGTGCTATGGGCTCGCCGTATCAATCAAGATGCCTGGCAGTTTCCGCAAGGGGGGATCAACCCCGAGGAGACGCCGGAAGACGCTCTGTACCGCGAGTTGAACGAAGAAGTGGGCCTGGAACGCGAGGACGTGCAAATTCTCGCCTGCACCCGGGGCTGGTTGCGCTATCGTTTGCCGCAACGCCTGGTACGTACTCACAGCCAGCCGCTGTGCATCGGCCAGCGCCGGCGATACCGGTCGGGTGGAACTGCCACATTTCGATGTCTTGTACCGGCACGCCGGCACGCAGCGCCATGCCGACACCGTCACCGGTGTTGATCAGGGCGTTGGTGGTGGACGCATAGATACGACCTGCACCGCCGGTGGCCAGAACGGTGGCCTTGGAGCGGATGTAGGTGGTTTCGCCGGTTTCGATGCAGATCGCGATCACACCGACGAACGCGCCGCTCTGGTTCTTCACCAGGTCGACAGCGTAGTACTCGTTCAGGAAGGTGGTGCCGGCTTTCAGGTTGCCCTGATAAAGGGTGTGCAGCAGCGCATGACCGGTACGGTCGGAAGCGGCGCAAGTACGGGCAGCCTGGCCGCCTTTACCGTAATCCTTGGACTGGCCGCCGAAAGGACGCTGGTAGATACGACCAGTTTCGGTACGGGAAAACGGCAGACCCATGTGGTCCAGCTCGAAAACCGCGGCTGGGCCTTCCTGACACATGTATTCGATAGCGTCCTGGTCACCGATATAGTCGGAACCCTTGACGGTATCGTACATGTGCCAGCGCCAGTCATCGTTCGGGTCGGCCGATGCGATGGCGCAGGTGATGCCGCCCTGGGCCGACACAGTGTGCGAACGAGTCGGGAACACTTTGGTGATCACTGCAGTCTTGTGGCCGCCCTGGGCCAGCTGCAATGCGGCACGCATGCCGGCGCCGCCGCCGCCAATGATGATGGCGTCGAAAGAAATCGTTGGAATGTTAGCCATGAATCAGATACCCCAGAGAATCTGCACACCCCAGACGAAGTAGGCGAACATTGCAACGCCGCATACTGCCTGGAAAAGGAAACGTACTGCAGTCGCCGATTTGCCCAGCGCCATCGGCGTCAGGTAGTCGGTCGAAATGGTCCACATGCCGACCCAGGCGTGAGCGCCCAGAGCAACCATGGCCAGCAGGCTGAAGATACGCATCCAGTTGTTGGCGAACAGGGCGTGCCATTGGTCGTAGCCAAGGCCCGGGTTCGCAACGAGGTACCCGATCAGGAAGATGAAATAAGCCGCGAGAACGACCGCAGATACGCGCTGCGCCATCCAGTCATAGAGGCCCGAACGCGAGAGATTCGTGACGTTAGTTACCATATCCAAACTCCTGCCAGAACGATTACCACCACGGATACGGCGATAACGATTTTAGAGCCCAGCTTGCCGCCTTCCAGCGTCTCACCGATGCCCATGTCCATGATCAAATGGCGCACGCCGGCAACCAGGTGATACAGCAAGGCGGACAGGATGCCCCAAATCACTAGCTTGGGGGCGAGCTGCCGACCTGCCTGGCGGACATCGGCCAGCGCCGCCTGAAGGGTGAAAAACCCTGACTTGATCAAGATCATGCACATTGCCCGCGAG
>NZ_JBNNVU010000095.1:0-21717 GCF_050280705.1 Pseudomonas sp. NPDC089530
CTGCCGAGCCGCCTCCAGATGCTGGTCTTAGTAGAGACTCTCGGCCAGTTCTCGCTCCTGCTCCGGCGTCAGCAACGGAATGCTGTTCACCGTGTGCACGTAGGCCTCCAGGTTCGCACCCGGGACCAAGGCATAAGCAGGTTGCAAAGAAGTGGTCATACGAAAAAACCTCCGACTCACATAACTCGTGCTTATTCAGCACTGCTGAAAATTGACCGGAAACCGAAAAACAAGTTCCCAAAAACACAAAAAGGTCAATACAAGCAAAAAGACACTATTTCGGCGCCAGCTCCCGCAAGTGGCGGGCGACTGCAATCCACGCACCGATATACCCCAACAACACAGCGCCAAGCAAGAGCGACAGACCGTCGGCGACCGGCACGCCAGCCAGGGCGAAATCACTGCCGTACAAGCCGGCCAGCCCCACTACCGCGTCGTTCAGCCAGTTGAGCCCGAACGCCAGGACACCCCAGGACAGAATCCCCGCACCGAAGCCATACAGGGCGCCCATATAAAGGAAGGGACGCCGCACATAACTGTCCGTGCCGCCGACGAGTTTAATCACTTCTATCTCGGTGCGGCGGTTTTCAATATGAAGACGAATGGTATTGCCTATCACCAAAAGTAATGCAGAAACCAGCAGCACCGTCAGGCCGAAGACAAAGCGGTCGCCCAGCTTGAGGATCGCCGCCAGGCGCTCGACCCACACCAGGTCCAACTGTGCCTGTTGCACCTTGGGCATTTCCGCCAGACGCTGGCGCAGGGCTTCCAGGGCGGCCTTGTCCACTTCGTTCGGCGTCACCAGGACCACGCCCGGCAGCGGGTTCTGCGGCAACTCCTTGAGCGCCTCGCCCAACCCGGACTGCTGCTGGAACTCGTCCAGGGCCTTGTCCTTGCTGATGAATTCGGCGTCCGCCACACCCGGCATGGCCTTGATCTGCTCGCTCAGGCTTTCGCCCTCGGAAACGCTGGCGTTGAGTTCCAGGTACAGGGAAATCTGCGCCGCGCGCTGCCAGGAACCGCCCAGGCGCTCGACATTGCTGAGCAACAGCGACAAGCCCATCGGCAGGCTCAGGGCCACGGCCATCACCAGGCAGGTGAAGAAGCTGCCGATCGGCTGCTTGCCCAGGCGGCGCAGGCTGTCCAGCAGGCTGGCACGATGGCTTTCGATCCAGGCGTGCAGCAGGGTGCCGAAGTCCGGGCCATCGTCTTCGTCGCGCTTTTTCTTCTGCGGCGGCTGCTCGGTGGCTTTCGGAGCCACGCGTTCGGCCACTTTCGGGCTGCGGGTCGCACTCATACGCCGGCCTCCCCATCGCCGATCAATCGGCCGCGTTGCAGGGTCAGCATGCGGTGGCGCATGCGAGCGATCAGTGCCAGGTCGTGACTGGCGATCAGCACGCTGGTGCCCAGCCGGTTGATATCTTCGAATACGCCCATGATTTCCGCCGCCAGACGCGGGTCGAGGTTACCTGTGGGTTCATCCGCCAGCAGCAAGGCCGGGCGGTGCACGATGGCGCGGGCGATGCCGACGCGCTGTTGCTGGCCGGTGGACAGGTCACCCGGGTACAGCTCGGCCTTGTCCGAAAGCGCCACGCGCTCCAGGGCCGAGTCCACACGCTTGGCGACCTCGGCCTTGGACAGGCCAAGGATCTGCAGCGGCAAGGCGACGTTGTTGAAGACAGTGCGATCGAACAGCAGTTGGTGGTTCTGGAACACCACGCCGATCTGCCGCCGCAGGAACGGAATCTGCGCATTGCTGATGGTGCCCAGGTCCTGGCCGGCCAGCAGCAGCTTGCCGCTGGTGGGACGTTCCATGGCCAGCAGCAACCGCAGCAGCGTGGACTTGCCCGCGCCCGAGTGGCCGGTCACGAACAGGAATTCGCCCCGACGAACCCGGAAACTCAGCTCGTGCAAGCCGACATGGCCGTTCGGATAACGCTTACCGACCTGCTCGAAACGAATCATGAACGCTCCCGCTCGGCAAACAGTGCCTGGACAAAGGGTTCGGCTTCAAAGGTGCGCAAATCGTCGATGCTCTCGCCGACGCCGATGTAGCGGATCGGCAGGCCGAACTGCTTGGCCAGGGCGAAGATCACCCCGCCCTTGGCGGTGCCATCGAGCTTGGTCAGGGCCAGGCCGGTCAGCTCGACGCTCTGGTTGAAGTGCTTGGCCTGGTTGATGGCGTTCTGGCCAGTGCCGGCGTCGAGCACCAGCAGCACTTCGTGGGGCGCGTCGGCGTCGAGCTTGCCGATCACCCGACGGACCTTCTTCAGCTCTTCCATCAGGTTGTCTTTGGTGTGCAGGCGGCCAGCGGTGTCGGCGATCAGCACGTCGATGCCACGGGCCTTGGCGGCCTGCACGGCGTCGAAGATCACCGAAGCCGAGTCGGCGCCGGTGTGCTGGGCGATCACCGGGATCTTGTTGCGCTCGCCCCAGACCTGCAGCTGCTCCACGGCCGCGGCACGGAAGGTGTCGCCCGCGGCGAGCATGACCTTCTTGCCTTCCAGCTGCAGCTTCTTGGCCAGCTTGCCGATGGTGGTGGTCTTGCCGGCGCCGTTGACGCCCACCACCAGGATCACGAACGGCTTGCCCTGCGAGGCAATCTGCAGCGGCTGTTCCACCGGCTTGAGCATGCTCGCCAGCTCGGCCTGCAGCGACTTGTACAGGGCATCGACGTCGGTCAGCTGTTTGCGCGCGACCTTCTGGGTCAGGTTCTGAATGATCACCGCGGTGGCTTCCACGCCCACGTCGGCGGTCAGCAGACGGGTTTCGATGTCTTCCAGCAGTTCGTCATCAATGGCCTTCTTGCCCAGGAACAGGCTGGCCATGCCTTCGCCGATGCTGGCGCTGGTCTTGGACAGGCCCTGCTTGAGGCGGGCGAAGAAGCCGACCTTGTTGTCTTCGGCGCGCGCAGGCTCGACGACAGCGGGCGCTTCGACCGCCGCAACCGCCGCAACCGCCGCGACTGGAGCAACTGGAGCAACTGGAGCAACTGGAGCTGCGACAACTGGCGCGGGCTCCGGCGCCCGGACAGGCTCGGGCGCCACGAAGGCCGCGATCACCGGTTGTGGCACGTCGTCCTCTTCGAGCAGCGCCTGGGCCGCGGGCGGCTCGCTGCTGTGGGCCAACTCGGCCACCAGCAGCTCGGCGGCCTGCTGCACATCGGTCGCGGCCGGAATCGGCGGGGTGATGTGCGGGGCTTGCTCGTCTTCCACCAGGGCCACCGGCTCTTCCGCCACCGGCAGGTTCAGCCAGGGTTTGTGCTGGGGGGCGGGGGTCAGCGGCAGTTCCGGGGCGGGCAACGGCTCGGTCGCTGCTATCGGTTGTTCAGGCTGCGGGGCAGGCTCGGCGATCGGCTGCACCACGGGAGCGGCGGCTTCGGCAACCGGGGCCGCTACAACAGGCGCCGGGGCAGGCTCGACAGGGGCTGGCGGCTGTTCGACGACGGGTTCCTGCGGTTTTTTGCGCAGCCATCCGAACAGGCCTTTCTTTTCGCCAGCCGCGGCTGGGGTCTTCTTGTCGTCGTTGGAACCAAACATGGAGGACGGCTATCTCAAGGTAGCGACACGCCACTAAGGGCGCCTCGGCAAATAAATATTCGATGCAGAACAGACTGCGTTTCCGCCGGCTTGTTCACGCGCAACATTTTGTCGAAGTGCCCAACGGCACCTCAAGGATCGATTTTACTAAAGGACTGAAGCGGCAAAATCGGCGAAAAGTCGAAGTCTAGTCGATAAAACAGCGCTTCTTGCCGGAAACCCATACAACCTGCTCAAGCACACGTTGGTCCGTGCAAGCCTGATAGGCGTGGCCGCCAGTAAAACGGATCAGTATCCTAGCACCTCCTCGCCCGTAGGCTAAGACCAAGCGGGCAGTCCAACAGGTTTAAAAAACGAATGAATGCTCTAGCCCGCCGCGCCGCAGGCCTGCTGCTCAGTACGGTTTGTCTGCCCCTCGCAGCCCTGGCTGCCGACCCACAACCCACCCACGAATTCACCCTCGACAACGGCCTCAAGGTCGTGGTCCGGGAAGACCATCGGGCTCCGGTCGTGGTCTCCCAGGTCTGGTACAAGGTCGGCTCCAGCTATGAGACGCCGGGCCAGACCGGCCTGTCCCATGCCCTGGAGCACATGATGTTCAAGGGCAGCGAAAAGGTCGGCCCCGGCGAAGCCTCGCTGATCCTGCGCGACCTGGGCGCCGAAGAGAACGCCTTTACCAGCGACGACTTCACCGCCTACTACCAGGTGCTGGCCCGCGACCGCCTGGGCGTGGCCTTCGAGCTGGAAGCCGACCGCATGGCCAGCCTGCGCCTGCCGCCGGACGAGTTCAGCCGCGAAATCGAAGTGATCAAGGAAGAGCGCCGCCTGCGCACCGACGACAAGCCGATGTCCAAGGCCTTCGAGCGCTTCAAGGCGATGGCCTACCCGGCCAGCGGCTATCACACGCCGACCATCGGCTGGATGGCCGACCTCGAGCGGATGAAGGTCGAGGAACTGCGCCACTGGTACGAATCCTGGTACGTGCCGAACAACGCCACCCTGGTGGTGGTCGGCGACGTGACCCCGGACGAGGTCAAAACCCTGGCCCAGCGTTATTTCGGCGCCATCCCCAAGCGCGCCGTGCCCGCAGCGAAAATCCCCCTGGAACTGGCCGAGCCCGGCGAGCGGCAGATCACCCTGCGGGTCAAGACCCAGCTGCCGAGCGTGATGCTGGCCTTCAACGTGCCGAGCATCGCCACCGCCGAGGACAAGCATTCGGTGCACGCCCTGCGCCTGATCGCCGCGCTGCTCGACGGCGGCTACAGCGCCCGTATCCCGACCCGCCTGGAGCGCGGCGAAGAGCTGGTGTCCGGCGGTTCGTCGAGTTTTGACGCCTACAGCCGTGGCGACAGCCTGTTCCTGCTGTCGGCCATGCCCAACAGCCAGAAGAACAAGACCATCGCCCAGGCCGAAGCCGGGCTGTGGCGCTTGCTCGAAGAGCTGAAAACCACGCCGCCGACCGCCGAAGAACTGGAGCGCGTGCGCGCCCAGGTGATCGCCGGTCTGGTCTACGAGCGGGATTCCATCACCAGCCAGGCCACCGCCATCGGCCAGCTGGAAACCGTTGGCCTGTCCTGGAAACTCATGGACACCGAGCTCGCCGAGCTGCAAAGCGTGACCCCTGAAGACATCCAGAAGGCCGCCCGCACCTATTTCACCCGCGAACGCCTGAGCGTTGCCCATGTACTGCCCGAGGAGTCCGCCCAATGAGTAAGCGCAAAAGCGCCAGCCCGGTCTTGCTTGGCCTGGCACTGGTGGCCCTGATCGCTGGGGCCGGCCTCTACCTGCTGCGTCCGGACGCGTCCAATGCCAGCCAGGCCCTGGACAACGCCAAGAGCAGCCAGAAACTGCAATCCCTGGCCGAGCTCGATGGCAAGGCCCCGAGCCACCGCAGCCTCGACATCAAGACCTGGAGCACCGCCGAAGGCGCCAAGGTGCTGTTCGTCGAAGCCCATGAACTGCCGATGTTCGACATGCGCCTGACCTTCGCCGCCGGCAGCAGCCAGGACGGCGACGCGCCGGGCCTGGCGCAGCTGACCAACGCCATGCTCAACGAAGGCGTGGCCGGCAAGGATGTCGGCGCGATCGCCGAAGGTTTCGAAGGCCTGGGCGCCGATTTCGGCAACGGGGCCTACAAGGACATGGCCATCGCCTCCCTGCGCAGCCTGAGCGCGCCAGAGAAGCGCACACCGGCCCTGCAACTGTTCGCCGATGTCGTCGGCAAGCCGACCTTCCCCGCCGACTCCCTGGCACGTATCAAGAACCAGATGCTCGCCGGCTTCGAATACCAGAAGCAGAGCCCCGGCAAGCTGGCGAGCCTGGAACTGATGAAGCGCCTGTACGGCAACCATCCGTATGCGCACTCCAGCGATGGCACCGCCCAGAGCGTGCCGCCGATCAGCCTGGCCCAGTTGCGGGCGTTCCACGCCAAGGCCTATGCCGCCGGCAACGTGGTGATCGCGCTGGTGGGCGACCTGTCGCGCAGCGAAGCCGAAGCGATTGCCGCGCAGATTTCCAGCGCCCTGCCCAAAGGCCCGGCGCTGGTGAAGATCCCGCAGCCGAGCGAGCCCCAGGCCAGCATCGGCCATATCGAGTACCCGTCCAGCCAGACCACCCTGCTGCTGGCGCAACTGGGCATCGACCGCGACGATCCGGACTACGCCGCGCTGTCCCTGGGCAACCAGATCCTCGGCGGCGGCGGTTTCGGCACCCGGCTGATGAGCGAAGTCCGCGAAAAACGCGGCCTGACCTACGGCGTCTCCTCCGGCTTCAGCCCGATGCAGGTCCGCGGTCCGTTCATGATCAACCTGCAGACCCGCGCCGAAATGAGCCAGGGCACCCTCAAGCTGGTGCAGGACGTGCTTGCCGACTACCTCAAGACCGGCCCGACCCAGAAGGAACTCGACGACGCCAAGCGCGAGCTGGCCGGCAGCTTCCCGCTGTCCACCGCCAGCAACGCCGATATCGTCGGCCAACTGGGCGCCATCGGCTTCTACGACCTGCCGCTGAGCTATCTTGAAGACTTCATGCAGCGGTCCCAGGGACTGACCGTGGAACAGGTTCGGGATGTGCTGAACAAACACCTGAGCGCGGACAAGATGGTCATCGTCACCGCCGGCCCGACCGTACCGCAAAAGCCGTTGCCGGCCCCTACTGACAAACCCGCCGAGCAACCGCTCGGGGTTCCGGAGCACTAATGGCCAGCCCATCGCGTCACAGCAAGAAACCCGCCCACAACCCGCACAACGGTGCGGGCCAGTTGCGCATCATCGCCGGCGAATGGCGCAGCCGCCGTCTGAGCTTCCCCGATGTGCCGGGCCTGCGCCCGACGCCGGACCGGGTGCGCGAAACCCTGTTCAACTGGCTGGCGCCTTATGTCCCCGGGGCCAAGGTGCTCGACCTGTTCGCCGGCAGCGGCGCGCTGTTCCTCGAAGCCCTGTCCCGTGGCGCCGCCATGGGCCTGGCGCTGGACGCCAGCAGCCTGGCCGTGTCGCGCCTGCGCGAACACCTGGGCACCCTGCGCTGCACCGTCGGCCAGGCACAGACCGCCGACGCCCTGCGCTATCTGGAAACCCAGCCGGCCAGCCGCTTCGACCTGGCGTTCCTCGACCCGCCGTTCCACCAGAACCTGCTGCCGGCCGCCTGTGCCCTGCTGGAAGAGCGCGGCTGGCTGGCCGACGACGCCTGGGTCTACACCGAAAGCGAGACCCCGCCCTCCACCCTCGGCCTTCCGGCCAACTGGCGCCTGCACCGGGAGCAAAAATCCGGGCAGGTGTACTACTCCTTGTGGCAACGTATGGCAGAGATCGCCGGCTGACGCCGGCCTGATAAAGGTGCGCGGCCCCAACCGGGCTGCGCACCGCTGCTACGAGAAGCACCGTGCCCACTCCGCCAGATCGTTTCATTCCCGCCTTCGGCCTCGGCAACCCGCACCTGCAGACCCTGTGGGGCCCGCTGTGGCGCAAGACCACCCACCTCGAGCGCCAGCGCGAACGCCTGTGGCTGGACGACGGCGACTTTCTCGATCTCGACTGGCACGGCCCGCACACGGCCAGCGCGCCCCTGGTCCTGGTGCTGCACGGCCTGACCGGTTCGTCCGACTCGCCTTACGTCGCCGGCCTGCAAAAGGCCCTGGCGACTCAGGGCTGGGCCAGCGTGGCGCTGAACTGGCGCGGCTGCTCGGGCGAACCCAACCTGTTGCCGCGCAGCTACCACTCCGGCGCCAGCGAAGACCTGGCCGCCGCCATCGACCACCTGCGCAGTCAGCGCCCGCTGGCCCCGCTGTTCGCGGTGGGCTACTCGCTGGGCGGCAATGTCTTGCTCAAGCACCTGGGGGAAAGCGGCAGCGCCAGCCAGTTGCAAGGCGCCGTGGCGGTCTCGGTGCCGTTTCGCCTGGACCAGTGCGCCGACCGCATCGGCCAGGGCTTCTCCAAGGTCTACCAGGCGCATTTCATGCGCGAGATGCTGGCCTACATCAAGGACAAGCAGCGCCAGTTCCGGCACGACGGGCGCCATGAGGGCCTGGCCGTGCTGGAGCGGCTCGGCCCGCTGGAGAACATGCGCACTTTCTGGGACTTCGACGGCCGGGTCACCGCGCCGCTGAATGGCTTCGCCGATGCCCAGGACTATTACCGGCGGGCCTCCAGCCGCTATTTCCTCGGGGAAATCCGCACGCCGACCCTGATCATCCAGGCCGCGGACGACCCCTTCGTCTTCCCCCACAGCCTGCCGGAAGCCGCCGAACTGTCCAGCAGCACCCACTTCGAGCTGCAGGCCAAGGGCGGGCACGTCGGGTTCGTCGACGGCTCAGTGAAGACCCCGGGTTATTACCTGGAACGGCGCATTCCCCAGTGGCTGGCCGCCCGGGAGTACGAGCCGCGATGAACGGCGGCCAGGGCGAGTCGATCCGTTTCTGGCAGACCGCGCCCCTGGCCGGCGTGGAGTTGCTGGCGGCGCGTTATATCGAGCAGCGCTTCGTGCCCCATGTGCATGACGGTTATGTGATCGGCATGATCATGGCCGGCGCCCAGCGCTACCGCTATCGCGGCGCCGAGCACCTGGCGGGGCGCGGCACCCTGGTGCTGATCAACCCGGACGAGCTGCACACCGGCCACAAAGGCACCGAGGACGGCTGGCTGTACCGGGCGTTCTATCCGGACAACGCCCAGATCCTCGGCATGCTGGAGGAGCTGGAACTGCCCACCGGCAACCTGCCGGCCTTCGGCGCCACGCTGTATCGCGACCCCGACCTGGTCAGCGGCTTCTGCCAGTTGCACCAGTTGCTGGAAAGCCCGGCCAGCGCCCTGCAACAGCAGACCGTCTGGCGGGAAATGATGCTCCTGCTGCTGCGCCGCCACGCCGGGGTCAAGGCGCCGGGCGAACCCGGGCGCGAGCACCGGGCGATCGTCCAGGCCAAGGAGCTGCTGCAAGCACAACTGGCCGCTCCGCCGTCCCTGGAGGAACTGGCCGCGGCGGTGAACCTCTCGCCTTTCCATTTCGCCCGGGTGTTCCGCCGCGCCACCGGCATGCCACCGCACACCTGGCTGATGCAACAACGCATCGCCCAGGCCCGGGCCTTGCTACGCGACGGCTGCCTGCCGCTGGAAGTGGCGACGCAACTGGGGTTCGCCGACCAGAGTCACCTGAGCCGGCAGTTCAAGCAGGTCTATGGCGTAGGGCCGGCGGCCTATCGCAGTGCTCGCCAGTCCCTCTGAAACAGCCCCGCCCTCCTACGGCGAATGATCCGGATCAATCGCCGGTGGCAACCGCGCGCTGCGGGTCGGTGATCCATTCGCTCCAGGAGCCGGCGTACAGGCTGGCCAGGGGGTAGCCGGCCAGGCACAGGGCGAACAGATTGTGACAGGCAGTCACGCCCGAACCGCAGTAGGCCACCAACTCGGTCGGCGAGCGCTCTGCCAGCTTGGCGGCAAACCGCTGCTTGAGCTGCTCGGCCGGCAGAAAACGGCCGTCGCTACCCAGGTTGTCGGTGAAGGCCGCGCATTGCGCGCCAGGGATGTGCCCGGCCACCGGATCGATCGGCTCCACTTCGCCACGAAAACGCGGCGCGGCGCGGGCATCGAGCAGGGTCAGGCCAGGCTGGCCGAGGCGCGTCTGCAGTTGCGCGGCGCTCAGCAGCAAGGATTTGTCAGGCCGCCCCGTGAAATGACCGGGGACGCTGGACGGCGCATCCAGGCTCAACGGCAGGCCCGCGGCGTGCCAGGCCTTCAGGCCGCCATCGAGGATAAACACGCCGTCGCGTTTGCCCAGCCAGGCCAGCAGCCACCAGGCCCGGGCGGCATAGGCACCGGGGCCGTCGTCGTAGAGCACGATGTCGCTGTCGGCGTCTACACCCCAGGCCTGCAGGCGGACGCTCAGCGCCGCCGGCTCGGGCAGCGGATGGCGCCCGGTCACGCCCTTGACCACCGGGCCGCTGAGATCACGCTCCAGATCGGCAAAATGCGCGCCGGCCAGATGCCCCTCGGCATAACTGCGCTGGCCATAATCCGGGTCTTCCAGGGCAAAACGACAATCGAGAATCACCAGCCCGGGCTGCTCCAGGCGAGCGGCCAATTGCTGTGGACTGATCAGTTGCGCGATGGGCATGACGGACTCCGCTAATTGAACGATGTCATTCGATCCTACTGCACTTCTTCCAAGGCCTGGGCCAACGGCACGTAAAACCTGTCGAACAGGTCGTTCACCGCGTCCCGGGCCTGGTCGGTGACAAAACCGGCCTCCAGCACCAGCACCTGATACACGCCGCGCTTGATGGCTTCTTCGCTCAGGTGCATGGAATTTTCCCGGGTGGTGCACAGAAAGCGCACCCAGGAGGTGAGGATGATCCAGGCGTTGAGGGTCAGGGACTCGATCTGCACCTTGTCCATCTTGAGGATGCCGGCCTCGACGAAACCGGCGTAGATCGCCGTGCCGTGGATCAGGCAACGCTGGGAGAAACGCCGGTAGCGGGCGGCCAGTTCGGCGTCGCTATCGAGCAGGTGCTCCAGGTCGCGGTGCAGGAAACGGTAACGCCACATGGCGGCCAGGACCGCCTCCAGGTAGTAGCGCTTGTCCTCCACAGTCACGCTGCGGCCCTGGGGCAGGCGCAGGAAGCTGTCGACCAGGGCTTCGTACTCGCAGAACAGCACGGCGATGATCGCCTGCTTGTTGGGGAAGTGGTAGTACAGGTTGCCCGGCGAAATCTCCATATGGGCGGCAATGTGGTTGGTGCTGACACTGCGCTCGCCTTGCTGGTTGAACAGTTCCAGGCTGTTCTGGACGATACGTTCGCGGGTTTTTATGCGTGGGGCCATGGGTCTGGGCTTTAATCGAAAAGGCGTTGCCCGGCATCTTACGACCTATCCCCCATGGGATAAATCAAAGCCGACTCGGGATGTCATTTGACATTTTAGAGCATAAACTCTAAAAATCGCCCACCTCATAAAAACCGGAGCTGCCCATGTCTGCCGAAATCGCCTACTTGTCGCAAGCCCAACCCCAGCTGGACGAGCTCCACAACCTGTTCGCCGCCCAGCGCCAGGCCTTCGCGGCCAACCCCATGCCGCCCGCCGCCCAGCGCCAGCAATGGCTCAAGAGCCTGCGCGAACTGCTCGACAGCGAACGCGAGGCGTTGATCGACGCCATCAGCGCCGACTTCAGCCATCGCAGCGCCGACGAAACCCTGATCGCCGAAATCATGCCCAGCCTGCATGGCATCCACCACGCCAGCAAACACCTCAAGGGCTGGATGAAGCCTTCGCGACGCAAGGTCGGCCTGGCCTTTCAGCCGGCCTCGGCCAAGGTCGTCTACCAGCCGTTGGGCGTGGTCGGCGTGATCGTGCCGTGGAACTACCCGCTGTACCTGGCCATCGGCCCGCTGGTGGGCGCGCTCGCCGCCGGCAACCGGGTGCTGCTCAAGCTCAGCGAATCGACCCCCGCCACCGGCCTGCTGCTCAAGCGCCTGCTGGCCAAGGTGTTCCCCGAGGACCTGGTGGCCGTGGTGCTGGGCGAGGCCGAAGTGGGCATGGCCTTCTCCCGGCTGCCTTTCGATCACCTGCTGTTCACCGGCGCCACCAGCATCGGCAAGCACGTGATGCGCGCCGCGGCGGAAAACCTGACCCCGGTGACCCTGGAGCTGGGCGGCAAGTCCCCGGCCATCGTTTCCGCCGACGTGCCGCTCAAGGACGCCGCCGAACGCATTGCCTTCGGCAAGACCATGAACGCCGGCCAGACCTGCGTCGCCCCGGATTACGTGCTGGTCCCGGAAAACCGGGTCGGCGCCTTCGTCGACGCCTATCGCCAGGTGGTCCGCGGCTTCTTCCCGACCCTGGCCGACAACCCCGACTACACGGCGATCATCAACCAGCGGCAACTGGCCCGCCTGAACAGCTACATCAGCGACGCCACCAGCAAGGGCGCGCTGCTGATCCCGCTGTTCGAGGAGAACCAGGAACGGCGCATGGGCCACAGCCTGATGCTGAATGTCAGCGACGAGATGACGGTGATGCAGGACGAGATCTTCGGCCCGATCCTGCCGATCGTGCCCTACACCAACCTGGACCAGGCTTTCGCCTACATCAACCAGCGCCCGCGCCCCCTGGCGCTCTACTACTTCGGCTACGACAAGGCCGAGCAGCAACGGGTGCTCAATGAAACCCACTCGGGCGGGGTGTGCCTCAACGACACCCTGCTGCACGTGGCCCAGGACGACATGCCGTTCGGCGGCATCGGCCCCTCGGGCATGGGCCATTACCACGGCCACGAGGGCTTCCTGACCTTCAGCAAGGCCAAGGGCGTGCTGAGCAAACAGCGCCTGAACGCCGCGCGGCTGATCTACCCGCCCTACGGCAAACCGATCCAGCGGCTGATCCAGAAACTGTTCATCCGTTAACCAGACCATTGCCGGGTAATAACAACAATGACTCCCAGCCTGCCTGCCTCACCCGTCCTGTCGCGCCGCGGCCTGTTGAAGATCGGCCTGTGCGCCAGCGCGTTCCTGACCACCGCCGGTATCGGCGCCAGCCTCAGCGGCTGTTCGTCCGGCACCGCGGCCAGCGGCTTCGCCGTACTGCGCAACAGCGACCTGCCGATCCTGCGGGCGCTGCTCCCGGTACTGCTCGAGGGCTCGGTGGCCGCCGGGCAGCTGCCGGCCGCCCTCGACGCCACCCTGAACGGCCTGGACCGCAGCCTCGATCATCTGTCTCTGGAGATGCTCAAGCTCACCCGCCAACTGTTCGATGTGCTGGCCATGGGCATCACCCGGGGCCCCCTGACCGGCATCTGGGGCAGTTGGGAAAACGCCAGCGCCGAAGACATCCACCACTTTCTCGAACGCTGGAAAAACAGCTCCCTCAGCCTGCTGCGCATGGGCCATGCGTCGCTTTTGCAACTGGTGATGATGGCCTGGTACGGCCGCCCCGAATCCTGGGCCCATTGCGGTTACCCCGGCCCGCCCAGGATCTGAAGACTGTTCACTCCGTGGCCGCTCAGCGGCTACAGGAACGACGACGGCCACAAATTCCATAACAAGAGAGCGCCTGATATGCCCGTACCCGATCTGTTTCGCGAAGGCCTGGCCCGAGGCTGGAAAACCTACAACGGTTCGCAGTTGCAGCAGGACCTGACCCTCGAAGCGGATGTCGCCGTGATCGGCAGCGGCGCGGGGGGCGGCACCACCGCCGAGATTCTCAGCGCCGCCGGCTACAAGGTGCTGCTGATCGAGGAAGGGCCGCTCAAGACCAGCGACGACTTCAAGATGCTCGAGGACCAGGCCTACGCCAGCCTTTATCAGGAAGGCATCGGCCGCATGAGCAAGGATGGCGCCATTACCATCCTGCAAGGCCGCGCGGTCGGCGGTACCACCCTGATCAACTGGACGTCCAGCTTCCGCACGCCCGAACCGACCCTGGAACACTGGGCCCGCGAGCACAACGTCAAGGGCCACAGCCCGGCCGAGATGGCGCCCTGGTTCGAGAAGATGGAGCAGCGCCTGGGGGTCGCCCCGTGGATCATGCCGCCCAACGCCAACAACGACGTGATCAGGATCGGCTGCGAGAAGCTCGGCTACAGCTGGCATGTGATCCCGCGCAACGTGCGCGGCTGCTGGAACCTCGGCTATTGCGGCATGGGCTGCCCGACCAACGCCAAGCAGTCGATGATGGTCACCACCATCCCCGCCACCCTGGAAAAAGGCGGCGAGCTGCTGTACCTGGCCCGCGCCGAACGCCTGCTGATCAAGGGCGACCGGGTCGAGAGCCTGCAATGCCTGGCCATGGACGAGCGCTGCGTGGCGCCCACCGGGCGCACCGTCACGGTCAAGGCTCGGCATTACGTGCTGGCGGGCGGCGGGATCAACAGCCCGGCCCTGCTCATGCGCTCCGACGCGGCCGACCCGCACCAACGCCTGGGCAAACGCACCTTCCTGCACCTGGTGAGTTTCTCCGCGGGGCAGTTCGATCAGGTGATCAACCCCTTCTACGGCGCGCCACAGTCGATCTACTCCGATCATTTCCAGTGGCGGGACGGCACCACCGGCAAGATGTCCTACAAACTCGAAGTCCCGCCGCTGCAACCGGCGCTGGCCGCCACCCTGCTCGGCGGCTTCGGCCCGCAAAGCGCGCTGAACATGCAGCAACTGCCCCACACCCACGCCATGCTCGCGCTGCTGCGGGACGGTTTTCACCCGGACAGCAGCGGCGGCAGCGTGGAACTGCGCGGCGACGGCTCGCCGGTGCTCGACTATCAGGTGTCCGACTACGCCTGGGATGGCGTGCGCCGGGCCTTCCACAGCATGGCGGAGATCCAGTTCGCCGGCGGCGCCCGGGCGGTCATGCCGCTGCACAGCGATGCCCGCTACGTGAAGACCCTGGCCGAGGCCAGGACGCTGATCGACGGTTTGACTCTTGCGCTGTATCGCACCCGCCTCGGCAGCGCCCATGTGATGGGCGGTTGCGCCATGGGCGAGGACCCCAGGAGCGCCGTCGCCGACAGTCTGGGCCGGCATCACCAACTGGCCAACCTGTCGATCCACGACGGGTCGCTGTTCCCCACCAGCATCGGCGCCAACCCGCAGCTGTCGGTGTACGGCCTGACCGCGCAGCTGGCCACGGCCCTGGCCGAACGGCTGAAAAACGGATGAAAACGCCGCTTATTCCTGTCGTCTATAGTGCTTTCTTCCGTTACAGGCGACTTGGCCGACCGGAAAGGCTGCGCTACCATCCGACTCCCCAACGGACTCTCGCCAGGACGACGCGATGAACCGAGTGCTGTACCCAGGTACCTTCGACCCTATTACCAAGGGCCATGGCGATCTGGTCGAACGCGCCTCGCGGCTGTTCGATCATGTGATCATCGCCGTCGCCGCCAGCCCGAAGAAAAACCCGCTTTTCCCCCTGGAACAGCGTGTGGAACTGGCTCGCGAGGTCACCAAGCATCTGCCGAACGTTGAAGTCGTCGGTTTTTCCACGCTGCTGGCGCATTTCGCCAAGGAGCAGAACGCCAATGTCTTCCTGCGGGGGCTGCGGGCGGTTTCCGACTTCGAATACGAATTCCAGCTGGCCAACATGAACCGCCAACTGGCGCCGGACGTGGAAAGCCTGTTCCTCACGCCTTCCGAGCGCTATTCGTTCATTTCCTCGACCCTGGTCCGGGAAATCGCGGCCTTGGGCGGCGATATCAGCAAGTTCGTCCATCCGGTGGTGGCCGACGCCCTGACCCTGCGCTTCAAGAAATAAGCCCTGCAAGGGAGCGGGCACAGCCTGCGTCCGCTTCCTGCAAACGCCCCTCCCATCGCGCCCGCGTGCACTGCGCTCGTCAATACGGCACAATTGCGCCATTGGTTTTTCAAATGCCTGGGCCCGCCGCCCCGGCCGGAGTGCCCCATGTCCCTGATCATCACCGACGATTGCATCAACTGCGACGTCTGCGAACCCGAGTGCCCGAACGCTGCGATTTCCCAAGGCGAAGAGATCTATGTGATCGACCCGAACCTGTGCACCCAATGCGTCGGCCATTATGACGAGCCGCAATGCCAGCAGGTCTGCCCGGTGGATTGCATCCCGCTGGACGAAGCCCATCCGGAAACCCAGGAAGAGTTGATGGCCAAGTACCGGAAGATTACCGGTAAGGCTTGAAGCCTGACGTTGTCTGAAAGGGCGTTATCGCGGGCAAGTCGGATCGCCGCCCGCGGTGTCTTTCAGCTCTGGCACTTGGGGCAGAAAACGCTCGCACGCTGCCCCAGCTTGACCTCTCGCAGCCCCGTGCCGCAGACCTTGCAGTGTTCCCCGCCGCGTCCGTAGACGAACAGCTCCTGCTGGAAATAGCCCGGCTGCCCGTCGCCGCCGATAAAGTCGCGCAGGGTGGTGCCGCCTTGCTCGATGGCCGCGGCCAGGATGCGCTTGATCTCGATCGCCAGCTTCAAGTAGCGCGCCCGGGAAATCCCCTTGGCTTCGCGGCGCGGGTCGATGCCCGCGGCAAACAGCGCTTCGGTCGCATAGATATTGCCCACCCCCACCACCACCGCGTTGTCCATGATGAACGGCTTGACCGCCATCGAGCGGTTGCGCGACAGCTGATACAGGCGCTCGCCATCGAACAGGTCGGTCAAAGGCTCCGGCCCCAGGCGCGCCAGCAGCTCGTGATGCAATGGGTCGAGACTCCAGAGCATCGCACCGAAGCGCCGCGGATCGGTGTAGCGCAGGGCCAGGCCGGACTCCAGCTCGATGTCGACATGCTCGTGCTTGGCCGCCGGCAGGCCGGCCTCCACCAGGCGCAGGTTGCCCGACATGCCCAGGTGGCTGATCAAGGTGCCGACTTCGGCATTGATCAGCAGGTACTTGGCACGGCGCTCCACCGTGACGATCCGCTGGCCGGACAGGCGCACATCGAGGTCTTCCGGAATCGGCCAGCGCAGGCGCCGCTCGCGCACGATCACGCGGCTGACACGCTGCCCTTCCAGGTGCGGCGCGATACCGCGCCGGGTGGTTTCGACTTCCGGTAATTCAGGCATGTGCGCCTCGTGTGCTCATTTCGTGGTCGGGAATCAGTGCGTACCCAGCTCGCGCACGGTTTCCTTGAGGTTCTCGAAGTCGTAGTCGGTCAAGCCGACGTAATCGAGGATCAGATGGCCGATGCTGTTCCATTCGTGGTCGTCGGCCTGATTGCCCAGGACCCGGTGGGACGCGCAGATATGCTCGGCCATTTTCAGGATCGCCAGCAGGTTCTTCAGCTGGCTGTTGCGCGACGACTCGTCGCTGAAGATCGCCAGGGCATTATGGTGATTGGCGATGGCGTTGGTCACGTGTTCCGGCAGGCGCCAGGACTTGGCCGTGTAATAACCGACCACCGCGTGGTTGGTGTTGAACACCCGGTTTTCCGTATCCACCACGCGATGCTCGGCGCTGGCGCTGCCATAGGCCTCTTCCAGCACCGTCATGTAGTCGGGGAAGCGCTTGAGCATCAGCGGCACGCCGCAATCGTGGAACAGCCCCAGGGCATAGGCTTCGTCGACCGCTTGCGCGCCGGTGCGCTTGGCCAGGGTCAGGCAGGTCATCGCCACATCCTGGGCGGTGTCCCAGAAGCGGTTGAGGATGACGATGGTGGCGTCGCTCATCTCGCCCTTGATCGACTGCGCGTTGATCAGGTTGATCACCGAACGGCTGCCCAGCAGGTTCACCGCACGCTGGATCGAGGCGATCTTGTTGCTCAGCCCGTAATACGGCGAGTTGACGATTTTCAGCAGGGCGCCGGAGAGCCCCGGGTCCTGGGAGATCAGCCGCGCGATCGTCTCCAGATCGGGGTCGGGCATGTACTGCTCCATCTGCAAATCCACCATGATTTGCGGCTGGGGCGGCACGCTGATGCCTTGCAGGGCCTGTTGAATCTGTTCGGCGGATAGCTCTTGGGACATAAGTACACACTCTGGGTCAGGCGGCGATTCTAACCCTTTAGACGGCCACCATGGCCAGCCGAAAGGAACTTTATAACAGTGCCCACTGACGGCCCCGTCGCCGCATATCCACTCGCCAGCCTCTCGGCGACCGCAACACGTTATACTCCCGCTCTTTTTTCCGGAGCGACGTCATGTCCCTGCCAAGCCTGCGCCTCAAAGCCAACGCCGATCGCCGCCTGCGCGCCGGTCACCTGTGGGTCTACAGCAACGAAATCGATGTAGCCGCCACCCCACTCCACGGCTTCAAGGCAGGCGACCAGGCAGTGCTGGAAGCCGCCGGCGGCAAGCCGCTGGGCGTCGTCGCCATGAGCCCGAACAACCTGATCTGCGCCCGCCTGCTGTCGCGCGACGCCAAGCTGGCGCTGGACAAGTCGCTGCTGGTGCACCGCCTGAACGTGGCCCTGTCGCTGCGCGAGCGCCTGTTCGACAAGCCGTTCTACCGCCTGGTCTACGGCGATTCCGACCTGCTGCCGGGCCTGGTGGTCGACCGTTTCGGCGACATCCTGGTGGTGCAACTGGCGTCGGCGACCATGGAACAGCACAAGGACGACGTGATCGCCGCCCTGGTCCAGGTCCTCAAGCCCAGCGGCATCCTGTTCAAGAACGACTCGGCCGCCCGTGACGCCGAAGGCCTGGGCCGCTACGTGGAAACCGTGTTCGGCCTGGTGCCGGAGTGGGTCGCCCTGGAAGAGAACGGCGTGAAGTTCGAGGCCCCGGTGATGGAAGGCCAGAAGACCGGCTGGTTCTACGACCACCGCATGAACCGCGCGCGCCTGGCGCCTTACGCCAAGGGCAAGCGTGTGCTGGACCTGTTCAGCTACATCGGTGGCTGGGGCGTGCAGGCCGGTGCCTTCGGCGCCAGCGAAGTGTTCTGCGTCGATGCCTCGGGCTTCGCCCTCGACGGCGTGGAACGCAACGCCGCGCTCAACGGCATCGCCGAGAAAGTCACCTGCATCGAAGGCGACGTGTTCGAAGCCCTGAAAGAACTCAAGGCCGCCGAAGAGCGTTTCGACGTGATCGTGGCCGACCCGCCCGCCTTCATCAAACGCAAGAAAGACCTGAAGAATGGCGAAGGCGCCTACCGCCGCCTGAACGAACAGGCCATGCGCCTGCTGAGCAAGGACGGCATCCTGGTCAGCGCTTCGTGCTCGATGCACCTGCCCGAAGACGACCTGCAGAACATCCTGCTCACCAGCGCCCGCCACCTGGACCGCAATATCCAGCTGCTGGAACGCGGCGGCCAGGGCCCGGACCACCCGGTGCACCCGGCGATCCCGGAAACCCGCTACATCAAGAGCATCATCTGCCGGTTGCTGCCTAACAGCTGAACCTGACCGGGCGCCCCTTTACCTTCCGGGCAAGGGGCGCCGCCGGGTGCGCCACAGATGGCCGACGAACATCGCGCCGGAGAACGCGAGGCTCGGAGCAGCGAAAAATACCAGGGACAGGAACCCGCTCTTGAAGGGATCGAGGTGACGGTACTGAACCCATAGATCGAGCAACTCGTACGCCAGCCAGGGCATTGGCAACGCCAGCAGCACCCATGCGCCATTACCGAGCAGGCGCCGCCACAGATCGCCACGTCCCTGCAGCCGCGTGGCACTGAGCAGGGTCATCAGCAGCAGGCCAGCCACCACGCCGTATTCCACGTCTTCGGTCAGGAGCAAGCCACCGCACGCCAGTACCAGCCCCGCCGCTCCCAGCGCCACAAGCGACATCGCGATCCAGGTACGCCACTGACGCCGCTGCCCGGCCGCCAGTTGCAGCACCCCGCCGCCCATCAACAGCGCCGCCACCATCGCGGCCGTGGCGATCCCGGACAAGCCGCCATAAAGGATGGTCCACATCAGCAGCAGACCCTGCCCCAGACCGACGACAAGGTAGAACCTCAAGGATCGCAGCATCGCGGACATTCCAGCTCCATTGGAAGATGATCGAAGGCCGGCGAGTCTAAACCAGTCCCCTGCTAGCAGCTGCGCAATTTGATATCCCACCGTAGAGCGGCCACGGCATTCCTTCCTGACGCCAGCGGTGTAGAATCGCGAGATTCATCGCCAGTCATCCCCCGGCGGGTTTATGAGCTCAGGCTGAGGCGCGCGGCGATCCCGCGGCGTCATCGGCAGCTTCAGGACACACGGCCATTTCTGAGTGTTCCAGAGGTCAATAGAAGCTCACTCCCCATTTGTTACCTGATTAGCCGCCCGGAGTGCTCCATGCCTGATTACCGCTCGAAAACATCCACCCACGGCCGCAACATGGCCGGCGCCCGCGCCCTGTGGCGCGCCACGGGGATGAAAGATGACGACTTCAAGAAGCCGATCATCGCCATTGCCAACTCCTTCACCCAGTTCGTCCCGGGCCACGTGCACCTCAAGGACCTGGGCCAGCTGGTCGCCCGCGAAATCGAACGCGCCGGCGGCGTGGCCAAGGAATTCAACACCATCGCCGTGGACGACGGCATCGCCATGGGCCACGACGGCATGCTGTATTCGCTGCCGAGCCGCGAGATCATCGCCGACTCCGTGGAGTACATGGTCAACGCCCACTGCGCCGACGCCATCGTCTGCATCTCCAACTGCGACAAGATCACCCCCGGCATGCTGATGGCCGCCCTGCGCCTGAACATCCCGGTGGTCTTCGTCTCCGGCGGTCCGATGGAAGCCGGCAAGACCAAGCTCGCCTCCCACGGCCTTGACCTGGTCGACGCCATGGTGATCGCCGCCGACTCCAGCGCGTCCGACGAGAAGGTCGCGGAGTACGAGCGCAGCGCCTGCCCGACCTGCGGTTCCTGCTCCGGCATGTTCACCGCCAACTCGATGAACTGCCTGACCGAAGCCCTGGGGCTGGCCCTGCCGGGCAACGGCTCGACCCTGGCCACCCACAGCGACCGTGAGCAGCTGTTCCTGCGCGCCGGGCGCCTGGCCGTGGAACTCTGCCAGCGCTACTACGGCGAAGGCGATGACAGCGTGCTGCCGCGCAACGTCGCCAGCTTCAAGGCCTTCGAGAACGCCATGACCCTGGATATCGCCATGGGCGGCTCGACCAACACCATCCTGCACCTGCTGGCCGCCGCCCAGGAGGCGGAGATCGACTTCGACCTGCGCGACATCGATCGTCTGTCGCGCAAGGTGCCGCAGCTGTGCAAGGTGGCGCCGAACATCCAGAAGTACCACATGGAAGACGTACACCGCGCCGGCGGCATCTTCAGCATCCTCGGCGAGCTGGCCCGTGGCGGCCTGCTGCACACCGACGTGCCGACCGTGCACAGCCGCAGCATGGAAGAGGCCATCGCCAAGTGGGACATCACTCAGACCGACGACGAAGCGGTGCACCACTTCTTCAAGGCGGGCCCGGCCGGCATCCCGACCCAGACCGCGTTCAGCCAGTCGACCCGCTGGCCGAGCCTGGACGACGACCGTGAGAACGGCTGCATCCGCAGCGTCGAGCACGCCTACTCGCAGGAAGGCGGCCTGGCCGTGCTCTACGGCAACATCGCCCTGGACGGCTGCGTGGTGAAGACCGCCGGCGTCGACGAGTCGATCCACGTCTTCGAAGGCAACGCGAAGATCTTCGAAAGCCAGGACAGCGCGGTGCGCGGCATCCTCGCCGACGAAGTGAAGGAAGGCGACATCGTCATCATTCGCTACGAAGGCCCGAAAGGCGGCCCAGGCATGCAGGAAATGCTGTACCCGACCTCCTACCTGAAGTCCAAGGGCCTGGGCAAAGCCTGCGCCCTGCTGACCGACGGTCGCTTCTCCGGCGGCACCTCGGGCCTGTCCATCGGCCACGCTTCGCCGGAAGCCGCCGCGGGCGGCGCCATCGGCCTGGTGCAGGACGGCGACAAGGTGCTGATCGACATTCCGAACCGCTCGATCAACCTCTTGGTCAGCGACGAAGAACTGGCGGCGCGCCGCGTCGAACAGGACAAGAAAGGCTGGAAGCCGGCGGAAAAACGCCCACGCAAGGTGACCACCGCGCTGAAAGCCTACGCCCTGCTGGCCACCAGCGCCGACAAGGGCGCGGTGCGCAACAAGGCGCTGCTCGAAGGCCTGTGATCGTCATCCGCTGAAATGAAAATGCCCCGCCAAGTGCGGGGCATTTTTTTGCCTGGAGGTGCGGCCTATCGCGGGCAAGCCTCGCTCCTACGGGGGTGGGGGGGTGGGGGTGGGTGGGGGGGGGGGCCGGCGGGGGGGGACCACCGGGTTCTTGTGTTGTGAGGGGGGGAGTGTAGAC
>NZ_JBNNVU010000096.1:0-21497 GCF_050280705.1 Pseudomonas sp. NPDC089530
TCCTGCTGCCGGCACCAGGCGTGCCAGCTCTTCTGCAATTGCACCACCGCGCCCTGGGCCAGCTTCAAGGCGCCGGGGATGCCCATGATGAAGTTGATCCCGGCCACGCCCAGCAGGGTCAGCAGGGTGTCCATGTCGTCCTGGTCGGCTTCGGCGTGGTTGGTGTAGCAGATGTCGCAGCCCATGGGCACGCCCAGGAGCTTGCCGCAGAAATGGTCTTCCAGGCCGGCGCGGATGATCTGCTTGCCGTTGTACAGGTATTCCGGGCCGATGAAACCGACCACGGTATTGACCAGGAACGGCTTGAAGTGCCGGGCCACGGCGTAGGCGCGGGTTTCGCAGGTCTGCTGGTCGACGCCGAAGTGGGCGTTGGCGGAGAGGGCGCTGCCCTGGCCGGTTTCGAAATACATCAGGTTCTGCCCCAGAGTGCCGCGCTTGAGGCTCAGGCCGGCCTCGTAGCCTTCCTGCAAGACATTCAGGTTGATGCCGAAACTGGCGTTGGCTGCCTCGGTGCCGGCGATGGACTGGAACACCAGGTCCAGCGGCACGCCGCGGTTGATGGCCTCGATGGAGGTGGTGACGTGGGTCAGCACGCAGGACTGGGTGGGGATTTCGTAGCGCTGGATGATGGCGTCGAGCATTTCCAGCAGGGCGCAAATCGAGGCGATGCTGTCGGTGGCCGGGTTGATGCCGATCATGGCGTCGCCGTTGCCGTAGAGCAGGCCGTCGAGAATGCTCGCGGCGATGCCCGCCGGTTCGTCGGTCGGGTGGTTGGGCTGCAGGCGGGTCGACAGCCGCCCGCGCAGGCCCAGGGTGCCGCGGAACTGGGTGACCACGCGGATTTTCTGCGCCACCAGCACCAGGTCCTGGACGCGCATGATCTTCGACACGGCGGCGGCCATTTCCGGGGTCAGGCCCGGCGCCAGGGCACGCAGGCTCCGTTCGTCGGCGGCGTCGCTGAGCAGCCAGTCGCGCAAGCCGCCGACCGTGAGGTGGCTGACGGTAGCGAAAGCGGCCTTGTCGTGGGTGTCGATGATCAGCCGGGTGACTTCGTCGGATTCATAGGGGATCAGCACTTCTTCGAGGAAATGCTTGAGCGGAATGTCCGCCAGGGTCATTTGCGCGGCGACCCGCTCGCCGTCGTTGAGGGCGGCGACGCCGGCCAGGAAGTCCCCGGAACGCGCCGGGCTGGCCTTGGCCATGACCTCCTTGAGGCTGTCGAAGCGGTAGGTCTGGGCGCCGACGGTGTGGGCAAATGCGGCCATGGGCGGTGTCCTCCTGAACATGTGAACGTCTTCTGCCCCTGTAGGAGCGAACTTGCTCGCGATAGCAGCACCGCGATGCGTCGGTAACAGCGCCCGCATCGCGGGCAAGGGCTCTGCGCCGCAATGGAGCGTGCGCCGGGCGGCTGCCCGGCGCAGGTGCAAGTCAGATACCTGTGAGCATAGCGTCCGCCGGTGCCTCGTTGCGTTGTTTGGCGGTCAGCTGGAAGTAGATGAAGCCGGCCGCCATGAAGCCCAGGAAAATCAGGCCGATCAGGGTATTGAACCAGGCCATCGCCACCAGGCAGACCAGCGCCAGGACCAGGGCGATGGCCGGCACCACCGGGTAACCCGGGGCGCGGAAGGTGCGCTCCAGGTTGGGTTCGGTCTTACGCAGCTTGAACAGGCTGAGCATGCTGATGATGTACATCACGATGGCGCCGAACACCGACATGGTGATCATCGCCGCCGTCAGGGTCATGCCTTGCAGGTTGACCAGGCCGTCGCTGTAGATCGCCGCGATGCCCACCACGCCACCGGCCAGGATCGCCCGGTGCGGGGTCTGGAAGCGCGACAGCTTGGCCAGGCCGCGGGGCAGGTAGCCGGCGCGGGCCAGGGCGAAGAACTGGCGCGAGTAGCCGAGGATGATGCCGTGGAAGCTGGCCACCAGGCCGAACAGGCCGATCCACACCAGCATGTGCATCCAGGTCGAGTTGTGGCCGACCACGGCCTTCATCGCCTGGGGCAGCGGGTCGTTGATGTTCGACAGCTGGCGCCAGTCGCCGACGCCGCCGGCCATGACCATCACGCCGATCGCCAGGAACACCAGGGTCAGGATGCCACTGACATAGGCCCGGGGAATGGTGCGTTTCGGGTCCTTGGCTTCTTCGGCGGCCATGGCCGCGCCCTCGATGGCCAGGAAGAACCAGATGGCGAAGGGGATCGCGGCGAAGATCCCGGGGACCGCGGCCATGCTGAAATCGCTGGAGCCGGACCAGCCGTTGAGCACGAAGTTGCTGAAGCTGAAGCCCGGCGCGACCACGCCCATGAACACCAGCAACTCGGCCACGGCCAGGACCGTGACCACCAGCTCGAAGGTGGCGGCGATGCTGACGCCGAGGATGTTCAGGGTCATGAACACGAAGTAGGCCCCGACCGCGGCCACTTTCGGGTCCAGCCCCGGGTACTGCACGTTGAGGTAGGCGCCGATGGCCATGGCGATGGCCGGGGGTGCGAAGACGAACTCGATCAGGGTGGCGATCCCGGCGATCAGGCCGCCTTTTTCGCCGAAGGCCCGGCGGCTGTAGGCGAAGGGCCCGCCGGCGTGGGGGATGGCCGTGGTCAGCTCGGTAAAGCTGAAGATGAAGCAGGTGTACATGGCCGCCACCAGCAGGGCGGTGATGAGGAAACCCAGGGTGCCGGCGGTGCCCCAGCCATAGCTCCAGCCGAAGTATTCGCCGGAGATCACCAGGCCCACGGCGATGCCCCACAGGTGCAGGGTGCCGAGGGTGGGTTTGAGCTGCGTTGTAGAAGTCATAAGTCCTCGCTGTCTTTTTATTGTTCGATCAATGGACTTTCAGTCGTCACTGTCGGGGTGACGGGCACGCAAAGCCCATGCCAGAGCGTTCGGGGCGACTGGCGAGGGCTTGTCTGCGGTTTTGCGGTGAAATGGCCGGGTTTGTCGCGAGCTTGCTCCTGCAAAGGCTTGTAGCGCTCCTTGTGGGAGCAAGCCCGCTCGCGAAAGAGCCGCCAGGACGAAACCGCGTCAGCGGCCTCGTCCTGGCCTCAGGCTTAGAAGAAGCCCAACGGGTTGATGTCGTAGCTCACCAGCAGGTTCTTGGTCTGCTGGTAGTGGTCGAGCATCATCTTGTGGGTTTCACGGCCGACGCCGGACTTCTTGTAACCGCCGAACGCCGCGTGGGCGGGATACAGGTGGTAGCAGTTGGTCCATACGCGACCGGCCTTGATCGCCCGGCCCATGCGGTAGGCACGGTTGATATCGCGGGTCCAGAGGCCGGCGCCGAGGCCGAACTCGGTGTCGTTGGCGATGGCCAGGGCCTCGGCTTCGTCCTTGAAGGTGGCGATGCTCACCACCGGGCCGAAGATTTCTTCCTGGAACACGCGCATCTTGTTGTGGCCCTTGAGCAGGGTCGGCTGGATGTAATAACCGCTGGCCAGGTCGCCCTGGAGTTTTTCCACCTTGCCGCCGGTCAGCAGTTGCGCACCTTCGCCCTTGGCGATTTCCAGGTAGGAGAGGATCTTGTCGAACTGCTGCTCGGACGCCTGGGCGCCGACCATGGTGTCGGTGTCCAGCGGGTCGCCGCGCTTGATCTGCTCGACCTTCTTCATCACCACTTGCATGAATTCGTCGTAGATCGACTCTTGCACCAGGGCCCGGGACGGGCAGGTGCAGACCTCACCCTGGTTGAAGAACGCCAGCACCAGGCCTTCGGCGGCCTTTTCGATGAAGCTTGGCTCGGCCTGCATGATGTCGGCGAAGAAGATGTTCGGCGACTTGCCGCCCAGCTCCACGGTGGACGGGATGATGTTCTCGGCCGCGCATTTCATGATGTGCGAGCCCACCGGGGTCGAGCCGGTGAAGGCGATCTTGGCGATGCGCTTGCTGGTGGCCAGGGCCTCGCCGGCTTCCTTGCCGAAGCCTTGCACCACGTTGAGCACGCCTGGCGGCAGCAGGTCGCCGATCAGTTCCAGCAGTACGCAGATGCCCAGCGGGGTCTGCTCGGCCGGCTTGAGCACCACGCAGTTGCCGGCGGCCAGGGCCGGCGCGAGTTTCCAGGCGGCCATCAGCAGCGGGAAGTTCCACGGGATGATCTGTCCGACCACGCCCAGCGGTTCGTGGATGTGATAGGCCACGGTATTGCCGTCGATTTCCGCGGCGCTGCCTTCCTGGGCCCGCAGGCAGCCGGCGAAGTAGCGGAAGTGGTCGGCGGCCAGGGGGATGTCGGCGTTCAGGGTTTCACGGATGGCCTTGCCGTTGTCCCAGGTTTCGGTGATGGCCAGCAGTTCGAGGTTCTGTTCGATGCGGTCGGCGATCTTCAGCAGAATCAGCGAGCGGGCCTGTGCCGAAGTGGCACCCCAGGCATCGGCGGCGGCATGGGCGGCGTCCAGGGCTTTTTCGATGTCTTCGGCAGTGGAGCGGGGGAATTCGGCGATCGGCTGGCCGTTGACCGGCGAGGTATTGGTGAAGTACTGGCCTTTGACAGGCGCGACGAATTCGCCGCCGATGTAGTTACCGTATTGGCTCTTGAACGAAACGATAGCGCCTTCAGTACCGGGGTGTGCATAACGCATGGTGGGTATCTCCTGGCTTTTGTGCTTATTGGGAGGACGCGCTGTTGCGCTTGACAGAGCGTAGAGCAAAGCCCGGGCCACTGCGTTGCAGACCAGGTAAATCAAAGGTTTACGAATGTTTCGGCGATCGCGCACCGAGTGTCTGTGGCAGTTGTGGCACAGCTCGGGTGACACTTTGTACCGCGTGTGGCACAGCCTGTGACTCATTGGTCGAGGCGGCATTGCAATAAAGCCGGCGCAGGAGGATGCTCGGCTTCGCTCCGATCTGAATCCTTTGCCGCCGCCGCTGTCCGCGCCGCAGGAGAACAATAAGAAATGCACAGCAATCACCTCACCCGGCACGCCCAGCAAGTGCTGACCGTGACCCAAGGCAAGGCCCACCTGCAGGGGCCTGGCAGCGATCCTTCCATTGCCCGCTCCTGGTTGCGCTGCCTGGAGGACTATCACCTCGACCCGGCCCTGAGCATGGCGCCCACGGTGCTGGAACATGGCCGCGTGCTGGAAAGCCGCGAGCGCCTGCGGCAGGTCTTGCAGATCGCCGGCAGCGAGATGACCAGCCTGCACCAGCAGTTGTCCGGCGCCGGTCATGCGGTGCTGCTGACCGATGCCCGCGGGGTGATCCTCAACTGCGTCACCGCGCCCGCCGAGCGCAAGATTTTCGAACGCGCCGGGCTCTGGCTCGGCGCCGATTGGAGCGAGGCCTGCGAAGGCACCAACGGCATCGGCACCTGCCTGGTGGAGCGCCAGGCCCTGACCATCCACCAGGACGAACATTTCCGTGGCCGCCACACCGGCCTGACCTGTTCGGCCAGTCCGGTGTTCGATCCGCATGGCGAGCTGCTGGCGGTGCTCGATGTATCCTCGGCGCGCCCGGACGTGTCGCGCCAGAGCCAGTTCCACACCATGGCCCTGGTCAACCTCTCGGCGAAGATGATCGAGAGCTGCTATTTCCTGCGTTATTTCGACAACCAGTGGCTGCTGCGTTTTCACCTGCAGGCCGAGTCCGTCGGTCTGTTCAGCGAAGGTTTGCTGGCCTTCGACGGCGAAGGGCGGATCTGTGCGGTGAACCAGAGTGCCCTGAACCTGCTGGGGCATATCCGCGGTGGCTTGCTGGGCCAGCCGGTGGAAGCGTTTTTCGACTGCACCCTGGACGAGCTGCTGGGCCGTGCCAGTGTCAATGCCAGCGCCAGCTGGCCGCTGCGCACCCGGGATGGCCGGCCGCTGTTCGCGGTGTTGCGTGGCCAGCCACGCAGCGTGCCGAAACCGGTGCTGCCGAGCGCGCTGGCGCTGGAGCGTCCGCGCCTGCCCGGGATCTGCCTGGGCGACGCGGCGCTGCAAAACGACTTCCGCAAGTCCTTGCGGGTGTTCGAGCGCGATGTGCCGCTGCTGATCAACGGCGAAACCGGCTCTGGCAAGGAGGCGTTCGCCAAGGCGGTGCACCAGGCCAGCGAGCGGGCGGAACACGCCTTCGTGGCCTTGAACTGCGCGGCGATCCCGGAAAGCCTGATCGAAAGCGAGCTGTTCGGTTATCGCGGCGGCAGCTTCACCGGCGCGCGCAAGGAGGGCATGCGCGGCAAGTTGCAGCAGGCCGATGGCGGCACCCTGTTCCTCGACGAGATCGGCGACATGCCGCTGGCCTTGCAGACCCGCCTGTTGCGGGTGCTGGAAGACCGCATGGTGGTGCCCATCGGCGGCGAGCCGCAGGCGGTCAACGTGCGCATCATCAGCGCCACCCACCGCGACCTGCTGGAGCGGGTGCGGGACGGCAGCTTCCGCGAGGACCTGTACTATCGCCTCAACGGCCTGGAGATCAGCTTGCCGGCGCTGCGCGAACGCAGCGACAAATCCCAGCTGCTGGACTTTCTCCTGGCCCAGGAGGCCGGCGATCAACCGGTGGCGCTCGATGGCCCGGCGCGCCAGGCCCTGCTGGACTTCCACTGGCCGGGCAACGTGCGGCAATTGCGTAACGTGCTGCGGACCCTGGCGGCGCTCTGTGAAGACGGACGCATCGGCCTGGAGGATGTGCCGGCGATGATTCGCCAGAACCGTCTGCTATCCGTGCCGGCGGCTGTCGAGGAGGCGGGCGAGTCGCCGTTGGACGATGCCGAGCGCCTGGCCTTGCTCAATGCCCTGGAGCAGCAGCGCTGGCACATGACGCACACCGCCGAGCAACTAGGGGTGAGCCGCAACACCCTCTACAGAAAGCTGCGCAAGCATGGGATCGCGCGTCAGGCGTGATACCGCGTGAGCCTTCATCGCGGGCAAGCCTCGCTCCTACAGAAGATGATGCGCATTTCCTCTGTAGGAGCGAGGCTTGCCCGCGATAGGCGGCGCAGCCGCCCAACCGATGCTGTTCCCTCATCAGCTAAAGAGTGCGATTTGCAGCCCTCTACGCTAACCTGCCTCGATGTTTTACGAGGCCTTCTATGCACATTCATATTCTCGGTATTTGCGGCACCTTCATGGGCTCGATGGCGGTTCTGGCCAAAGAACTGGGCCATCATGTCACCGGCTCCGATGCTAACGTCTACCCGCCGATGAGCACCCAGCTCGAGGCCCAGGGTATCGAGTTGACCCAGGGCTACGACCCGGCCCAGCTCGATCCGGCGCCGGACCTGGTGGTGATCGGCAATGCCATGTCCCGCGGCAACCCGGCGGTGGAATATGTGCTGAACAAGGGCCTGCCCTATGTTTCCGGCCCGCAATGGCTGGCCGACCATGTGCTGCAAGGCCGCTGGGTGCTGGCCGTGGCCGGTACCCACGGCAAGACCACCACCAGCAGCATGCTGGCCTGGGTGCTGGAGCATGCGGGCATGAGCCCGGGCTTCCTGATCGGTGGCGTGCCGCAGAACTTCTCGGTGTCGGCGCGCCTGGGCGGCACCCCGTTCTTCGTGATCGAGGCCGACGAATACGACAGCGCCTTCTTCGACAAGCGCTCGAAGTTCGTCCACTACCGTCCGCGCACCGCGATCCTCAACAACCTCGAGTACGATCACGCGGACATCTTCCCCGATCTGCCGGCCATCGAGCGGCAGTTCCACCATCTGGTACGAACCATCCCGAGCGAAGGCCTGGTCATCCACCCGACCACCGAACCAGCCCTGCAGCGGGTGATCGAGATGGGTTGCTGGACCCCGGTACAAACCACCGGCGCGGGCGGCCAGTGGCAGGTCAAGCTGCTCAGCGAGGACGGCTCGAAGTTCGAAGTGATGTTCGAAGGCGTGGCCCAGGGCGTGGTCGAATGGGACCTGACCGGTCAGCACAACGTCGCCAATGCCCTGGCTACCCTGGCCGCGGCACGGCATGTCGGCGTGGTGCCGGCCATGGGCATCGCCGCGCTGAGCGCGTTCAAGAGCGTCAAGCGCCGCATGGAAAAGGTGGCCGAGGTCCGTGGCATCACCATCTATGACGATTTCGCGCACCATCCAACCGCTATCGCCACCACCCTGGACGGCCTGCGCAAGCGCATCGGCGACGCGCCGTTGATCGCGATCATCGAACCGCGTTCCAACTCCATGAAGCTCGGTGCCCACCGCGACGGGCTGCCGGAAAGCGTCGACCAGGCCGACCAGGTGATCTGGTACTCGCCGGCCAACCTCGGCTGGGACCTGGGCGCCACCGCTGCCTTGTGCACGGTGCCGTCGATTGTCAGCGACTCCCTGGAAGGCATCATCGCGCGGGTGAAGAGCCAGGCCCAGCCGGGCACCCATGTGGTGATCATGAGCAACGGCGGCTTCGGCGGCCTGCACGGCAAGCTGGCCGAGGCGCTGCGATGAACAACGGTCCGGAACGCATCACCCTGGCGATGACCGGTGCCTCGGGCGCCCAGTACGGCTTGCGCCTGCTGGATTGCCTGGTGCGCGAAGATCGCGAAGTGCACTTCCTGATCTCCAAGGCCGCGCAACTGGTGATGGCGACCGAGACCGACGTGACCCTGCCGGCCAAGCCGCAGACCATGCAGGCCTTCCTCACCGAGTACACCGGCGCGGCGGACGGGCAGATCCGGGTATACGGCAAGGAAGACTGGATGTCGCCGGTGGCCTCGGGCTCCGGTTCGCCGGCGGCGATGGTGGTGGTGCCATGTTCCACCGGCACCTTGTCGGCCATCGCCACGGGGGCGTGCAACAACCTGATCGAGCGGGCGGCGGATGTCACCCTGAAGGAGCGCCGCCAACTGATCCTGGTGCCGCGCGAGGCGCCTTACTCCAGCATCCACCTGGAGAACATGCTCAAGCTGTCGAACATGGGCGTGACCATTCTCCCGGCCTCTCCGGGGTTCTATCACCAGCCACAGACCATCGACGACCTGGTGGATTTTGTCGTGGCGCGGATCCTCAACCTGCTGAACATCCCCCAGGACATGCTGCCGCGTTGGGGCGAGCATCATCAGAGCAGCGATGAGTAAGGCGCTGCTGGCCCTGCTGATCGCCCTGCAACTGGGCGGTTGCGCCACGGCCCGCACCTTGAACGCAGCCAAGCCGGGGGCGCCGGTGGTGTATTCCGGGACGCGCCTGGACTGGTATGCGCTGCAGGGCGGTTGTTGCCCGAAGGATCGTTTTGGCGCCGAAGCCCCGGGTTATCCGGGTGTCGACCTGCCGGCCAGCGCCTTGCTCGACACGCTGCTGTTACCGCTGTCGGTGCTGACGGTATTGGGGGTTGGGTTCCAGGCCACAGGCGGGCTGTAGTTTCATCGCGAGCAAGTCGGATCGACGCCCGCGATGTTGTTATTTCCCCAGTTTGCGCAACTCGTCGGACTCGACGATCCGCACGCCATCCTGCTCTTCCAGGGCCAGGCGCCACATGGCCCGGGCCAGCTGGCAGGCTTCGATGCCGTGGTATTTACCGGGAATCAGCCTGGACAGCGGGCCGGCCAGTTGTTCGGCGAAGCGTGGCTCGATGCGGTCGCCGAGCAGCAGCGACGGCCGGCAAAGGGTCAGTTGCGGCCAGCCCTGGGCCTTCAGCGCCTGTTCCATCTCGCCTTTGACCCGGTTGTAGAAAATCGAGGATTTTGCGTCGGCGCCCAGGGCGCTGATCACGATCAGGTGGCGCGCGCCCATTTCCCGTGCGCGCTTGCCGAAGGCCACCACCAGGTCCAGGTCGATGGCCCGGAACGCAGGTTCGGAGCCGGCCTTCTTGATGGTGGTGCCCAGGCAGCAGAACGCCAGGTCCACCCGGCCGCCGAGTTCCGGCAAGAGTGTGGCCAGGTCGCCGACCGGGTTCTGCAGGTGGGGATGCTCGCTCAAGGGGCGCCGGCTGGGCGCCAGTACGCGGGTTATCGTGGGTTCGTTGAGCAGGCGGTCGAGCAAGTGCTCGCCCGTCAGGCCGGTCGCGCCGGCGAGCAAGATATGCTGAGGCGTCAAGTACATAGTGTTTCCCCCTTGATACTGTTTCAGCTTAGTTGCTCTTTGCTTCCTTGCTGTCGTTGGCGGCACTCTGCAGTGCCTTTCGTGCTTGCTGTTTACGCAGTTGCTGCCAGTGCGCCAAGACCCCCTTGGGCGCCCAGATCTGCGGTTCGGATGCTTCGAAATTGTCGGCCTGTTCCCGGGCGGCCACGGTTGCCCTGGCCAGCTTGAAGGCTTGCTCCAGGTCGTCGGTCTGGTTCAGCGCCTGGGCGAACAGGGCATCGCCGAAGTAGGTGAAGTCGGCCTCTTCCGAGCAGCCGAACGATACGCGATCGGCCTGGGAGGCGGTCATGATCAGGGTCCGTTCGTCCTTGAGCGCGGGGATGAAACCGCCGGAATAACAGGCCGAGATCACGACGATCTTGTCGCGGTTTTTCAGCGGTGCCAGCACCGCCGCCAACTCATCGGCCGGCAGGTCGGCCAGTTCCAGGCGCGGCTGGTCGAGCACCAGTTCGTGTTCGCTGGTGCCGTGGCTGGTCAGGTAGATGAACAGCAGGTCTTCCGGGCCGCTGCGTTCGGCCAGGGTCTGGACCGCGCGCCGCAGGTTTTCCCGGGTGGCCATGGGGCGGTTGTCGAGGTGGTCGCGATGGTTGACCAGGCGGACCTGCCCGTAGGCGCCGAAGCGGGTGACGAGCATGTTGCTGACGTAATCCGCCTCGCGCAGAAACACGCTTTGCTTGCCGTCGCCGGCCAGGGTCAGGCTGTAGAGTTCGATGGCCGGGGTCGAGGCCGGTATCGCGGCGAGGGCTTCGTCGAGCAGGCGACCCTGGGCCAGCAGGCCGGTCTCCAGCGGATCGGGCAACAGCCTGCCGTCGGTATCGCGGACCCGCAGGCCGTTGATCCAGTCGCCGCCTTGCACGGTGCCATCGCGTAGCACCAGCGCGCCATGGCCCTGGTAGTTGTCGCCCTCGAAGCCGCCGATATAGAAGCTGCCGTCGCTGAGGTTCAGCCGGCCCTGGCCGCTGAAGCGCCAGTCGTTGAAGCGGCCGACGTAGTGGCTGCCGTCGACGCCGATCAGTTCGCCCTTGCCGCTGAGGGCGCCTTCCTTGAATTGGCCGATCCAGACATCGCCGTCGGCGTTTTCGTAGCGGCCCTTGCCGCTGAGCTGGTTCTGTTTGAAGCCGCCGACGTAGAGATCGCCGTCGGCGCTGCCGAAGGTGCCGTTGCCTTCGAGCTGGCCATCGACGAAGTGGCCGCTGAACTGGTTGCCGCTGGCGTCGCTGCGCTGGCCTTCGCCGTTGGGTTTGCCGCGGGCGAACTGGCCCTGGTACTGGCTGCCGTCTTCCAGTTCGAGGCGTCCGAGGCCGGAATACAGGTCGGCCTTGAACTCGCCGCGGTAGGTCATGCCGCGTTCCTTGAGGGTGCCTTCACCGTCGCGGCGGCCCAGTTTGAAGCCGCCGGTGTAGCTGCTGTCCTTGGTGGTCAGGCTGCCCTGGCCATGGAACAGGCCCTGCTGGAATTCGCCGCGATAGACTTCGCCGTCGCTGCCATGCCATTCGCCCTGGCCATGCCACTGGCCCTTGTCGAACTGGCCGGCGTACCAGCTGCCGTTGGGATAGTCGATGCGCCCCTGGCCTTGCAGCAACCCGTTGACCAGCTCGCCGCGGTAGCGGCCACCGTCCGGCAGACGGGCATCGGGAGGCAGCAACGATTCGCCGTCTCCACAGGCGGTGAGCAACAGGGTCAGAGCCAGGGGTACAAGTGGGCGCATAGCGGGATCCGGATAATTAGGGGACCGAGTATGCCGTAGCAACGAGGCTTATATATAGAGAGGCTGTGCGAAACAGCGTGAGCTGTTTCGCATCGAGGCGTTTTCAGACAAAGCAGAGCGACAAGGGTTCGGCGATATAGGCGGGTTTTTCCTCGCCTTCGATTTCCAGGGTCGCGGTGGCCTTGAGCAGCCATTGGCCGGGCTTCTTCTCGGTGACGTCCACCAGGTCGACCTTGAGACGGACCTTGGAGTTGACCTTGACCGGCTGGATGAAACGCACGCTGTCCAGGCCGTAGTTGACGGCCATTTTCAGGCCCTTGGGCAGGATCATGATGTCGTCCATCAGTTTCGGGATCAGCGACAGCGACAGGAAACCGTGGGCGATGGTGCCACCGAAGGGCGTCTGGGCAGCTTTCGCCGGGTCTACGTGGATGAACTGATAATCACCCGTGGCTTCAGCGAACAGGTTGATGCGCTCCTGGTCGATGGTGAGCCATTCGGAACGTCCTAGTTCCTTTCCGACATAATCTTTGAGCTCTGCAACAGGAACATACGGCATTGAGACTCTCCTTGGGTTTATCGGCTTTATCGTTCTAAAGGGGCGGGGGACGTACCCCCTGACCACCCACTGTAGATCATCATGGGGGTTTGCTCCGGTCAACCTTCCATGCTTTTGGCGAATGCCGGTCCATAGTGCTCGCGTGCTTATAATGCCCGGCGCTTTTTCGGGGGGATTGGGGATGTTGTTACGCGGTCTGACATGGCTGGTGTTGTTTCAATTGCTCGGCACGGCGATCAATCATCTGTTTCTGCCGATCCTGCCGGGGCCGATTGTCGGTCTGCTGCTGATGCTGATGTTCCTGGTGGCGCGCGGCGAGGTGGGCGAGCCGCTGAACCTGGCCGCCTCCAGCCTGCTGCGCTACCTGCCGCTGTTACTGGTGCCGCCCGCGGTGGGGGTGATGGTGTACGCGGCGGATATCGCCGCGGATTTCTGGGCGATCGTCGGCGCCCTGGTGCTGTCGCTGGTGGTCTCCATGGCCTTTGTCGGCGTGCTGATGCAGCGGCTGGTCAAGCGTCACGGGGCTCGGGAGGACGGCCAATGAGCTTCGATTGGCACGGCGCCTGGGCGTCGGTGATCCACCATCCGTTGTTCGGCATCGGCATTACCCTGGGGGCCTATCAACTGGTCCTCGCGGCTTTCGAGAAAACCCGCTGGATCTTTCTGCAACCGGTGCTGGTCTCCATGCTGCTGGTGATCGGCGTGCTGCTCGGCTGTGGCCTGAGTTACACCGAGTACCGCAAGAGCACGGAAATCCTCAGCATCCTCCTGGGGCCGGCCACCGTGGCGCTGGCCGTGCCGCTGTACCTCAACCTGCGGCGGATTCGACAGTTGTTCTGGCCGATATTTACTACGCTGGTGATTGGAGGGGTGGTGGCCACCGGCCTGGGCGTGTTGCTGGGATGGTGGTTTGGCGCCGAGAACATGATCCTGATGACCATGGCGCCGAAATCGGTGACCTCGCCGATCGCCATGCTGGTGGCCGAACAGATTGGCGGCGTCGCCGCGCTGGCCGCGGTCTTCGTGCTGATCACCGGGGTGATCGGGGCGATTTTCGGGCCGGCCATCCTCAACCGTCTGCAGGTGCATAGCCCGGAAGCCCGGGGCATGGCGCTGGGCATGACGGCGCATGCGGTGGGCACTTCGGTGGCTCTGCAGGAAAGTGACGAATGCGGGGCTTTCGCGGCGCTGGCGATGAGTCTCATGGGTGTGGCCACGGCGGTCTTCCTGCCGTTGGCGGTGTCGTTGGTGGTTTAAGGAAACCTGTATGAGCCTGGCGCTTTTCCCGCTGAATACGGTGCTGTTCCCAGACTGCATCCTCGATCTGCAGATTTTCGAGGCGCGTTACCTGGACATGATCGGCCGTTGCATGAAACAGGGCAGCGGCTTCGGCGTGGTGTGCATTCTCGAGGGCGAAGAGGTGGGCATCGCCCCGGAAGGTTTCGCGCGGGTCGGCTGTGAAGCGCTGATCACCGACTTTCATCAGCAGGACAACGGTCTGCTGGGAATCCGGGTCAAGGGCGGGCGGCGTTTCCGGGTGCTGAGCAGCGAAGTGCAGCGCGACCAGTTGCGGGTGGCGCAGGTCCAGTGGCTGGACGAGGCGCCGGAGCAGCCGCTGCAGGATGAGGACGCCGACCTGATCGCCTTGCTCAAGGCGCTGGCCGAACACCCGATGGTCGAAGCCCTGAACATGGGCACCGAAGCCACTGGCCAGCAATCCCTGGCCAACCAGCTGGCCTACCTGTTGCCGTTTTCCGAACTGGACAAGATCGACCTGTTGCAACTGGACGACCCACAACAACGCCTGGATGCGATCCAGGCCTTGCTGGACGAGTTGCAGGGCGAGCTGTTCGCCTGATCCTGCCGGCGGTTATCGCACCTCAATACGCATAACGCAGCAGGGCATGCGGCAGATGCCGGACGGCCTCGAACCCGAACAACGCGATCAACGCGGGCAACACCAGCCACCAGATCTTGGCCGGCATGGGTGTCAGCGGGGCTTGGCGCTGGGTGAGCCACAGGCTGGCGGCGCACACGCAGGCGGCCAGCATGGCGCCGGCCAGGATGTCGGTGGGCCAATGCGCCCCCAGGTAAACGCGTGACAAGGCAATCGCCGCCGCCGGCAGGCTGCCCAGCAGCAGCCAGGTCAGGCGCATGCGCGGCGGCTGGCCGCGGCCGGCGAGCACAGCGAGGGTCAGGAACAGGGCGAAGGCGCCGGAGCTGTGCCCGCTGGGCATGCTGTAGCTGGTCAGTGGGTCGGTCAGGACTTCCGGGCGGACCCGGGCGAAGAAGTGCTTGGTGGCGGTGTTGGCCAGCGCGGTGCACAGCAGCGTGGCGGCGGCGAAGATCCCTTGCTGCCATTGCCGGGTCGCCAGCAACAATAGGGTGACCAGGGCGCTGGCGAACAACATGGTGCGGAACTCGCCGAACTGGGTGAGTACCACCATCACCTCGTCCAGTGCCGGGCTGCGGTGTTCCTGGACCAGGGGCATCAGGCCCCGGTCGAAATGGTTCAGGTAGGGGTAGCCGATGAACAGTCCCACCAGGACCGCCAGGCTGAGGCCGGCGATCAGCAGGGTAGCCTGACGCTGGCGGCGCATGCTGCTGTTGATGCTCAAGCCCAGCAGCACGGCGATGCTGGCGGCGACTATCCCCGCCTGCGGCCAGAAACCTTCAGGCAAGGGCAGGCGGATAGCCGCGCCCGTGGCCCAGCCCGGCAGCAGGTAGGCCACGCTCCAGCCGGCGGCGGCCAGCAGGCTGACGGCAAAAAAACGCGGGAACGGCATGTCGAACATCCCGGCTACCATCGGCAGCATGGGCCGCAAGGGGCCGATAAAGCGTCCGACCAGTAGGCTGGCGATGCCGTAACGCTGGAAATAGGCTTCGGCGCCGTTGATCCATTCCGGGTGATGGCGCAGGCCTGGCAGGCGCCGGATGTTTTGATGGAAACGCCGGCCCAGCAGGTAGGACACCACATCCCCGAGCAGGCCGCCGAAGAACCCCAGCATCAGGGTTTCGCCCAGGGACAGTGCGCCGCTGCCGGCCATGACGGCAATGGCGAACAACAGCACAGTGCCTGGCACGATCAGGCCGGCGATCGCCAGGCACTCCACGGCCGCGACGATGAACACGGCTGCCGCCAGCCATTGGGGGTTCATTGTCAGCCAGCCAGTTATTCCATCGAGCCATTGGCCCATAGGTTTCGACTCCGGTCATTCAGGGGTTCAAGGCCAGGAACGGGTTTGCCTGCCCTAAGGCTAGCCGCGGGCGCGCCGGTTCCTGGGCAGGGGATCAATCGAGCAGTAAATAGTCGCGGCCTTCAAGCTGGCCACGGCGTAGCGGGTTCCGGGTGCAGTAGGGGGCATAGGCCGCATCGACAAAGCGGTACATCAGGTGTTCGTCGCGGCCGTGGGGAATGCCCAGGCGGGTGGTCTGGATGATACTTGCGATGGGGGCGCCGACATCTTCGACGAACAGCACTTCATGGTCGAAGCGCTTGGCATCCCACACCGGGACTTTCAGGCCCAGAGCCTTGCACAGCAGGGTCTGACCGGCGCAGAGCTTCTGCGACGGGCGCGGTCGGCCGCTGGCATCGGGGTTGTTCAGGAGCATCTGCGCCAGGCTGGCGGGGCCGGAGACCTCGTCGACCCAGGGATAGGCCGACTTGATCAGCACCGCGTTACCCGGGCCGTGGGCGCTGAAGTTCAGGGAGTCGCCGCCGCGGGCGTAGTACATATAGATGTGCCCGCCATCCAGAAACAAAGCCTTACGCTTTTCTGTGTAGCCGAGGGAGGCATGGCTGCCTTTTTCCTCGCAGTAATAGGCTTCTGTTTCGATAATGCGCGCCGACAACCACAGGTCGCCGACCCGGTGGCGGATAATTTTGCCGAGCAGTTCACGGGCCAGGACCTGGGCATCTCGATCGAAAAAGCGGTCGGGCAGGGCCTTGGGCAGTGCCGGAGTGGACAGATTGGACATGGTAGCCAAGCGCGATGACGGGAAATGGGTCGGAATAATATCAATTCCAGGCTTAATTCAGGCTGAACGAAGGGTATTTGCCATCCATTTCGACCATCCGCCCGTGAGCGCTGTCCGTGGGCCGACGCGACAGCTATAATCAGCCGCTTTCCTCTTTGCCAAGACCACTGCAGACCATGACTGAGTCCGTTCTTGACTACATGACCCGTTTGGGTCGCGCTGCCCGCGAAGCTTCGCGGGTGATCGCCCGTGCCACCACTGCGCAGAAGAACCGCGCATTGCTGGCGGCCGCCGATGCATTGGACGCTGCTCGCCCCGAGCTGAGCGCCGCCAATGAGCAGGACCTGGCCAACGGCCGGGCCAATGGTCTGGAACCGGCACTGCTCGATCGTCTGGCGCTGACCCCGGTGCGCATCGACGAAATGATCGAAGGCCTGCGTCAGGTAGCCAAGCTGCCTGACCCCATCGGTGAAATCCGTGACATGCGCTACCTGCCTTCGGGTATCCAGGTGGGCAAGATGCGCGTGCCCCTGGGCGTGATCGGCATCATCTACGAGTCGCGCCCCAACGTGACCATCGACGCCGCCAGCCTGTGCCTGAAGTCCGGCAACGCCACCATCCTGCGTGGCGGTTCCGAGGCGATCCATTCCAACCGCGCCATTGCCACCTGCATCCAGCAAGGGCTGGCGGTGGCCGGTCTGCCGGCGCAGGTGGTGCAGGTGGTGGAAACCACTGACCGCGCTGCCGTTGGCGCGCTGATCACCATGCCCGAGTTCGTCGACGTGATCGTGCCGCGGGGCGGCAAGAGCCTGATCGAGCGGGTCAGCCGCGATGCCAAGGTGCCGGTGATCAAGCACCTGGACGGCGTCTGCCATGTATTCATCGACGTGGCCGCCGACCTGGACAAGGCGATCCGCATCGCCGACAACGCCAAGACCCAGCGTTACGCCCCCTGCAATACCATGGAGACCCTGCTGGTCCACGCCGGTATCGCCGAGCGCGTGCTGCCGCCGCTGGCCGCGATCTACCGCGACAAGAAGGTCGAACTGCGCGGTTGCCCGCGTACCCGGGCCTTGCTGGGCGACGATGTGATCGCCGCCACCGAAGAAGACTGGCGCACCGAGTACACCGCGCCGATCCTGTCGATCCTGGTGGTCGACAGCCTGGATGCGGCCATCGAGCACATCAATACCTACGGTTCGCAGCACACCGACGCCATCGTCACCGAGAACTTCAGCGACGCCCGGCGGTTCCTCAACGAGGTGGATTCCAGCTCGGTGATGGTCAATGCCTCGACCCGTTTTGCCGACGGCTTCGAATACGGCCTGGGCGCGGAGATCGGTATTTCCACCGACAAGCTGCACGCCCGCGGCCCGGTCGGCCTGGAAGGGCTGACCAGTGAGAAATATGTCGTCTTCGGCGACGGCCATGTGCGTACTTGATGAGCAAACGTATCGGTCTGCTGGGCGGAACCTTCGACCCTGTGCATATCGGTCACCTGCGCAGCGCGCTGGAGGTGGCCGATTCGCTGGGGCTCGATGAGCTGCGCCTGACACCCAGCGCGCGACCGCCCCATCGCGATACGCCGCAGGTCTCGGCCCTGGATCGCCTGGCGATGGTCGAGTGCGCGGTGGCCGGCGTCGCCCCCCTGGTGGTGGACGACCGCGAGCTGAAGCGGGACAAACCGTCCTACACCATAGACACCCTGGAACAGATGCGCGCCGAAATGGCCGCGGACGACCAGTTGTTCCTGTTGCTGGGCTGGGACGCTTTTTGCGGCCTGCCTACCTGGCATCGCTGGGAAGAGTTGCTCCAGCATTGCCACATCCTGGTGCTGCAACGCCCGGATGCCGACAGCGAGCCGCCGGATGCCTTGCGCAACCTGCTGGCGGCGCGCTCGGTGAGCGATCCCCTGGCCCTGCAAGGGCCGGGTGGACACATTGCATTCGTCTGGCAGACGCCGCTCGCGGTGTCCGCCACCCAGATCCGTCAACTGCTGGCCAGCGGTAAGTCGGTACGTTTCCTGGTGCCTGACGCGGTCCTGGCCTACATCGATGCCCACGGTCTGTACCGTGGGCCGAACTGAAGGAGCGCTGCCGGCACGTGCCGTGCAACGCTCCAAACATACGAGCTGAACGAGTTTTATATGACTAACCAAGTAATGAAAGGCGAAGATCTGGTCAAGGTGGCAGTCGCCGCGCTGGAAGACGTCAAGGCCCAGGACATCCTGGTGATCGATGTTCGCGACAAGCAGAGCATCACTGACTACATGATCATCGCCACCGGTACTTCCAACCGCCAGATCGGCGCGATGCTGGAAAAGGTCCGCGAAATGGTCAAGGCCCAGGGTGTGCGCCCGCTGGGTGAAGAAGGCAAGGGCGACAGCGACTGGGTGCTGCTGGACCTGGACGACGTGATCGTGCACATGATGACCGCCTCCGCACGCCAGTTCTACGACCTGGAACGCCTGTGGCAGGGTGCCGAGCAGAGCCGTGCGGCCGATGGCAAGCACCACAGCCCGGAACACAGCCATGAGCACTTCGCCAAGCTCAACAAAGACCAGCAATAAGGGACGGCTGTGCGCCTGCGTCTGATCGCTGTCGGTTCACGCATGCCCAAGTGGGTGGAAGAAGGTTGGCACGAGTATGCCAAGCGTCTGCCATCCGAACTGGCGCTGGAACTGGTGGAAATACCGCTCAATACCCGTGGCAAGAACGCCGATGTGGCCCGCTTCATCCGTCAGGAGGGCGAAGCCATGCTGGCCAAGGTCGGCCAGAACGAGCGGATCGTCACCCTCGAGGTGCACGGCAAGCCCTGGAGCACCGAGCAACTGGCGGTGGAACTGGATCGCTGGCGCCTCGACTCGCGTACCGTGAACTTCATGGTCGGCGGCCCCGAGGGGCTGGCGCCGGAAGTCTGCGCGCGGGCCGATCAGCGCTGGTCGCTGTCGCCGCTGACCCTGCCGCACCCGCTGGTGCGGATCCTGATCGGCGAACAGCTGTATCGCGCCTGGACAGTCCTGTCCGGGCACCCCTATCACAAATAGTCCGCACCCCTCATGTCCCAGCCGATCCGTATCAAGGACCACGAAAAAGACGCCCGTCTGGTGCGTGGCCGGGTCGTGTTCGGGGCAATCGCGGTGGTGTGCCTGATCGGGGTACTGATCGCGCGCCTGTATTACCTGCAGGTGATCCAGTACGACTATCACTCGACCCTGTCGGAAAACAACCGGGTTCACGTCCAGCCGATTCCGCCGCCCCGCGGCCTGATCTTCGACCGTAATGGCGTGGTGGTGGCCGATAACCGGCCGAGCTTCAGCCTGAGCATGACCCGCGAACGCGCCGAGGACTGGCGCCAGGTACTCGACGTCATAGTCGAGGTGCTGGAGCTGACACCGGAAGACCGGGTGCTGTTCGAGAAACGCATGAAACAGGGGCGCCGGCCGTTCGAGCCGGTGCCGATCCTGTTCGAGCTCAACGAAGAGCAGATCGCCCGGATTGCGGTCAACCAGTTCCGCCTGCCCGGGGTGGAAGTGGTGGCGCAGCTGGTTCGTCATTACCCCCAGGGGGCGCATTTCGCGCACTCGGTGGGCTACATGGGGCGGATCAACGAGAAAGAGCTGAAGACCCTGGACGCGGTGAGCTATGCCGGCACCCACCATATCGGCAAGACCGGTATCGAGCGCTTCTATGAGCCCGAACTGCACGGCCAGGTGGGCTACGAAGAGGTCGAGACCAACGCACGCGGCCGCGTGTTGCGGGTGCTCAAGCGTACCGACCCGATTCCCGGCAAGGACATTGTCCTGAGTCTGGACATCAAATTGCAGGAAGCCGCCGAGGCGGCGCTGGGCGGCCGGCGCGGCGCGGTGGTGGCGCTGGACCCGAGCACCGGCGAGGTGCTGGCCATGGTCAGCCAGCCGAGCTTCGACCCGAACCTGTTCGTCACCGGCATCAGCTTCAAGGCCTATGCCGAACTGCGCGACTCCATCGACCGTCCGCTGTTCAACCGGGTGCTGCGCGGCCTGTATCCACCGGGTTCGACCATCAAGCCGGCGGTGGCGATCGCCGGTCTCGATTCCGGGGTGGTGACGGCTTCCACGCGGGTCTATGACCCGGGTTACTACATGCTGCCCAACTACGATCACAAGTACCGCAACTGGAACCGCACCGGTGACGGCTATGTCGACCTGGATACGGCGATCATGCGGTCCAACGACACCTATTTCTACGACCTGGCCCATAAGCTGGGGATCGATCGCCTGTCGGCCTACATGAACAAGTTCGGCATTGGCCAGAAGGTCTCGCTGGACATGTTCGAGGAGTCGCCGGGTCTGATGCCGTCGCGGGAGTGGAAGCGTGTCACCCGGCGCCAGGCCTGGTTCCCGGGCGAGACGCTGATCCTCGGGATCGGCCAGGGCTACATGCAGTCCACCCCGCTACAACTGGCCCAGGCCACGGCGCTGGTGGCGAACAAGGGCAAATGGAACCGCCCGCACCTGGCCAAGACCATCGAGGGCGAAAAGCCGGTGGACGAGAACCCGATGCCGGACATCGTCCTGCGCGACCCGTCGGACTGGATGAAGGTCAACCACGGCATGCAGCAGGTGATGCACGGCGCCCGCGGCACGGCGCGCAAAGCGGCCATCGGTTCGCCTTACCGGATCGCCGGCAAGAGTGGTACGGCCCAGGTGGTCGCGATCAAGCAGGGTGAGAAGTACGACCGCTCCAAGGTCCAGGAACGCCACCGCGACCACGCCCTGTTCGTGGGCTTCGCGCCGGCGGAAAACCCGAAGATCGTGGTGTCGGTCATGGTCGAGAACGGCGAGTCCGGCTCCGGCGTGGCCGCCCCGGTGGTGCGCCAGGTGATGGACGCCTGGCTCCTTGGCCCGAATGGCCAGCTCAAGCCCGAATTTGCCGGCCCTATCAGTGCGGAGGCTACGGCCCGTGAAGAGTAATTTCGATCGCATCCTGTCCAGCGAGGACGTGATGCGTCGCCGTGCGACGCTGTTGCAGCGCATGCACATCGACGGTCCCTTGCTGGTTCTGCTGCTGACCCTGGCAGCTGGCAGCCTGTTCGTCCTGTATTCGGCCAGCGGCAAGAGTTGGGACCTGCTGGGCAAGCAGGCCACCTCGTTCGGCATCGGCCTGGTGTCGATGATCGTCATTGCCCAGTTCGAACCGCGGTTCATGGCCCGCTGGGTGCCGCTGGCCTATGTATTCGGCGTGGTGCTGCTGGTGGTGGTGGATGTCATGGGACACAACGCCATGGGCGCC
>NZ_JBNNVU010000097.1:0-21380 GCF_050280705.1 Pseudomonas sp. NPDC089530
GTGGTCTCCAACCACAGCATGTTCGACTACGGCTCGCAGCCGATAATCAAGGTGCTGGGCAACCGGTTTTTCGGCGGCCGGGTGCCGCCCGCGACTCCTACAACGAGTTCGCCCAGCTCACCAGCCGCTTCCCGAACAGCCGCTACGCGCCGGACGCCAAGCAGCGCATGATTTACCTGCGTAACCTGCTGGCTTCCTACGAAATCCACGTGGCCGACTACTACCTGACCCGTCAGGCCTACGTCGCCGCCGCCAACCGTGGCCGTTACGTGGTGGAAAACTTCCAGGAAACCCCGTCGGTCGGCGATGGCCTGGCAGTGATGACCGAGGCCTACCAGCGCCTGCACCTGGACGAACTGGCCGCCACCAGCCTGGAAACCCTGAAACTCAACTACCCGAATCACCCGAGCCTGGTCGATGGCCAGTTCGTGCCACGGGTCGCCGAGGCGGACAACCGCTCCTGGCTGAGCAAGGCCACCCTGGGCCTGATCGAGTCCCGTCCACCGCTGCCGCCGGGAGAAACCCGCGCCAACCAGGACGTGATGAAGCAGTACCAGGACGCCAAGGACGCCATCCCGGCCGAGCTCAAGCCCAAGGACGCCAATGGCGATGCTGTCGAAGAAGAGCAGCATGAAGCCGAAGGCAACAACAGCGACCGCTCCTGGTTCAGCTACATGACCTTCGGCGTGTTCGACTGACACCGCTGTGGTAACAGAAAAGGGAGACTTTCGAGTCTCCCTTTTTTTGTCCGCGGATTTCTTCGTCAGCATCGATTGCCCTGTGCGCCCGGCATGACCTTGGCTAAACTGCCGGTTCCTCACTCATATAGCTGGCCACCATGCTTCGTTTACTGTTCTGGATCGCTCTGATTGCTGCCGCGGTATGGCTCTGGCGCAAGTTCAAGCAGCCCGCCTCCGGCGCCGCTGCCCCCCGTGAACCCAACGCCGCCCCCATGGTGCGCTGCGCCCATTGTGGCGTGCACCTGCCCCGCGACCGGGCGCTGAGCCTCGAACAACAGTGGTATTGCAGCCAGGCGCACCTGAAGCAAGGCCCGGATTCCCGCAATCGCTGAACCTGGTCTTTCGACAGCGGCGCCGGCTCTCTCGACAGCACGGCGTCGCTGAATAATTCGCTACAAAAAACCGTCCCCCCACCCTCCCCCTTCTGCCCCTGAGCAGGCCAAGCCTGCCTAGACTTCTTCGACACACGCCAGGATGGCACCCCTCTTTCGCTCACGGATGAAGCAGCAAGCGGCATGAGCCCACGGCAAAAGGTCCTGATCGTAGATGGCGATCCGGGCGTTCGCGAATATCTGGAAATCAGCCTCGGCCGGATGCAGCGCCATACCCGCAGCGCCCGCACCCTGGGCGAAGCCCGTCGCTGGCTGGAACGGGAAGGTTTCGACCTGTGCCTGAGCGACCTGCACTTGCCCGACGGCACAGGGCTGGAACTGCTGGAGCACATCCAGCACCAGCAACTGCCCATGCCACTGGCGATCCTCAGCGCCAGCACCCGCCAGGAAACCGCGGCCCAGGCCCTGCAGGCCGGTGCCATCGACGTCCTGAGCAAACCCGTGGCCCTGGCCCGCTTGCGCGAACTGCTGAACGGCGCCCAGCCCAAAGCAGCACTCTCAGGCAACCGCTCGCTGCTCGGCGATTCGGCGCCCATGCAGGAACTGCGCGAGCAGATCGGCAAGCTGGCCCGCAGCCAGGCCGCGATTTACATCAGCGGCGAATCCGGAAGCGGCAAGGAGCTGGTCGCCCGCGCGCTCCACGACCAGGGCCCACGGGCCAGCCGGGCCTTCGTAGCAGTCAACTGCGGGGCCATTCCGTCGGAGCTGATGGAAAGCGAGTTCTTCGGCCATCGCAAAGGCAGCTTCAGTGGCGCCGTCGAAGACCATCCCGGCCTGTTCCAGGCGGCGAACGGCGGCACGCTGTTTCTCGATGAGGTGGCCGACCTGCCACTGGCGATGCAGGTCAAGCTGCTGCGCGCACTGCAGCAGAAAGCGGTGCGCCGGGTCGGCGGGCAACAGGAAGTCCAGGTCGATGTGCGCATCCTCTGCGCCACCCATAAGCCGCTGCAGGCGGAAGTGCAGGCCGGGCGCTTTCGCCAGGACCTCTACTACCGCCTGAACGTGATCGAACTGCCCGTCCCACCATTACGGGAACGCCGGGACGATATCGAACCGCTGGCCCGCGTCATCCTCGAACGCCTGGCCCGGGACAACGACCAGCCACCGGCACGGTTACAGCCGGGCGCGCTGCTGGCCCTCCAGGGCCATGACTTTCCCGGCAACGTGCGCGAACTGGAAAACCTGCTCGAACGGGCCCATACCCTGTGCGACAACCGGCTGATCGAAAGCCCCGACCTGCGCCTCGCGCCCAACGGCGCCCACCCGGCCATCGCGCCCGGGCCTACGCCCGTCATCGACCTCGCAGACCATCTGCAAGCCGTCGAGCGCCGGCTGATCCTCCAGGCCCTGGAGCAGACGCGCTGGAACCGCACGGCGGCGGCCCGGCGCCTGAGCCTGTCGTTGCGCTCGATGCGCTATCGACTTAAGAAACTCGGCCTGGACTAGATCCGGCCGGCCGGCGCATAAGGCGTCGGGTCGATGATCGGTTCCCGGCCCAACATCAGGTCGGCGAACAACTGGCAGGAGGCCGGCGCCAGCACCAGGCCATTGCGGTAATGCCCGCAGTTCAGCCACAGCCCCGCCAGCCCCGGCACCGGCCCGATATAGGGAATGCCCTCGGGCGAGCCAGGACGCAACCCCGCCCAATGCCCCACCACCTCGGCCTGCGCCAGCGCCGGGATCAGCTCGACGGCCGAAGCCTTGAGGCCTTCCAGGGCCGAAGCGGTCGGCGTCTTGTCGAAGCCTTCGTGCTCCAGGGTGCTGCCGATCAGGATATGGCCGTCGCGCCGGGGAATCGCGTATCGCCCCTTGGCCAGGACCATGCAGGACAGAAAGTCCGAGGCGCATTTATAGAGAATCATCTGGCCTTTGACCGGCTCCACCGGCAATGCCAGGCCCAGGCTCTGCAACAGCTCGCCACTCCAGGCCCCCGCTGCCAGCACCACCTGGTCGCCACGGATTTCACCCTGGGCGGTCCGCACCCCAAGGATGCGCTCACCCTCGCGGATAAAGCCGCTGACTTGGCACTGTTCATGAATCGTCACCGTCGGCAGCGCCGTCAGGGCGGCCCTCAGGGATTTGACCAGGCGCGGGTTGCGCACATTGGCGACGTCGGCCATGTAGATCGCCCGCGAGAAGCCGCCGCCCAGCACCGGCACCGCGTCATGGGCCACCGAGATATCCACGGCGCTCAATGGCCGCTGCTCCCGCCGGGCCCAGGCCAGCGCCTCGGCTTCGTCGTCCAGGTCCAGCCAGTACAGACCGGTGGTGTGCACCTCGGGATCGACCCCGGTGCTCGCGAACAGATGTTCGGCCAGCTGTGGATAAAAGTCCTGGGACCAATGCGCCAGCGCCGTGACTGCCGGGCTGTAGCGCCAGGGGTACAAGGGCGAGACGATCCCGCCACCGGCCCAGGACGACTCCTGGCCGACATTCGAGCGCTCGAGCAGCACCACCCGCTGCCCGGCGGACGCCAGATTGAACGCCGTCAACAGGCCAATCACGCCACCGCCGACAATCACCACTTGCTGTTGCATTGCCATAGTCCAGTCCAGGAAATGAAAAACACTGGGCGCCATCGGCACCCGACAAACTTGTTCAGCGTCCCCAGCACTCTTGGCTGGTCACCCCGTCGGCCAGGTTGTTGTTACCCATGGCGCCAGTGTGGCTCAGGGTGAACTCGCCGCACTTGTCGCCGGCCATCATGCCGTCGCTTTTCGGCGTCGCGGTCAGGGTAAAGCTCTGGTCGGCCAGGACTGGCGCGATGCTGTAGTCATCGTTGCCAGCGCTGAGGCCCGGCGCGTTGCTGTAGACCCCCCCCTTGGAATGAAAACGCTCAAGGCTCTGCGCCTGCTCGGACAGCAGCCCGGCGATTTGCGTGCGATGGGTTTTCTTCACGTACTCGGTGATGCTGGGAAGGCTCAGGGTGACGACGAGCCCGATGATCGCAATCACGATCATGACTTCGATCAGGGTAAAACCTTGGTTGGATCTGCGCATGCCTCACTCTCACTTACTGTATTTGTCGCCACATGATGCGGCGGCTGCCACCGCCCGGTTTTTCGACCAGCGAGGCGATACCGCCGCCGGAATCGCTGACGATCTTGCGGGTGGCGCGCTCGAGAACGCCGCTCAACGCTGGAATGCCACCGGTGAAGATGACGCCGCTGGAAGGCGTGTCCAGGCTGTCGACCACTTCGTCGCCGTTGGTGTCGAGCACCGCGTCGGCGAGCATCTTACCGCTGAATGCGTCCAGCTCGACCAATTTGCCGCTGGCCGCGCTGGAACAAGGATCGACCGCCTCGACCGCGGCGGTGCTGAAAACGATACGCCCGGCCACCAGGGTGGCCGGGTCGATAACCCGCTCCCCTCTCGACGCCGCCCCCTCGCTCAAGGGCAGGTACCAGCCCTTCTGCTGCGGATAGCTGACCTCCGCCCGGGTGCTGGTGATATAGCCGCCCGCGCTGCCGGAGAACGACCCGGTGAGCGCTTGCGCCTGCAGACTCTCCACGGTGAGACGGCCCGCCCCACCCGGGGCATCCCAGACCGCGTAAAAACCCTGGGAATCGTTGCTGCGCTTGTCGGCAAGCTCGCTGAACTTGCCGGTACCGAACAGCACCAGCTTGCCCCCCTCGGGATGGTCCACCAGCAACGGCTGCGCGGTGACCGGCTGACGCGCCCCCCCGGGCGCGCTGAACAGCGGCGCACCACCAAAGGCCAGGCCCCAGTTATCGGGTGCCGCCGCACTCAGGTCGAACTTCCACAGCCGCCCCTGGAGATCGCCGCCATAGGCCGCCTGGACCACGTTCCGGCTGTCCACCCGCAGCTTTACCGAGGACAGTCCGTTACCCTGCCCGTGGCCATCGATGACGATTTTCCTGATCAGCGAACCGTCGCGAATATCCACCACATACAAGGCGGCGACCCCGGAATGGCTGCCATAACCATTGCCGATAAAGGCCGCCCAGCGCCCATCGGCCAAGCGTGCCACTTCCGGGCGGGCGTAGGCATAACCCAGATCATTGAATGGATGGGCGCTATCGGCTACGGCTGGCGCGGCGATTTCCCACAGGGCCTGGGGCGTATTGCCGGCCTGGCCATACAGCTGCAGCGCATAAAACACCTTGCCTCCCGCCCCTGCGCCTGCCAGCGCCAGGGTTGCCCAGGCCGTGCCGAGCTGGGCATCGAAGACCCCCACCGGACCGTCGGCCAGAAACCGGTGACGCTGGCCATTGCCGTAGCCGGGGTCGGCGACGTACCGCAGCAGCGGCAACGCACTGGAGGGCATATAGGCGTAACGGCGCACGCCATTGGCCGCGTCGATCAGCGACAGTAAGCCGTCATTGGCGTTGACCAGCAGGCTCGGGCGCATGCCCTGGGCCTTGCTCGCCAGGTAGGTGCTGTAACCGCTGTCGCCCTGCAGGTCGGCGGCGTCCCGCGCGGTCGGCGTGGCCACGGCCAGCGGCGAATGGACGATATCCCCCAGCAACCGGCTACGCACCCTGAGCCCCGCCCGGCCTGCCCCCTGGCTCCACGCCAGCAGATCGGCCGCAGTGATGCCCGGCGGCAGATTCTGGCCGAGCGCTGCCTGCTGCGTGCTGGACAGTTGGTCCTGACGCAAGGCCACAACGCTCCTGCTGGTGCTGTTCCAGGTCTGGAAGACTCCCGGCGGCGCACCGGGCACCAGGGTCGAATCCGTACTCCATAGCGGTGTCCGGGTGTCGATCGCGCCGCCGGGGCCGATGTTGTACGCCCTGATGGTGCCATGCCAGTCGGATGGGTCATAGGAGGCCTGGAAGTAACTCGAACCGCTGGCCAGCCCGACAGCCCCGGCCGTGACGCCGCCAGCCTGGCCGGCCTCGGCCGCCACCTCGCCCAGCGCCGAAGCCAGTGCCGCGTCGAGGTCCGCCCGGTCCGTCACCGGGTAGAACCGGCCCCGGCCATAGCTCGCCGCGTCCAGCAGCATGGGATACCGCGTATCGAGACCGATGGTGTAAGTGTTCAGGTACTGTTGTGCAAAGCCCGCCGAGTCCCAGCTCTTGCCCGCGATGTCCATGCCCGCCGAGCGCATGTCGATATCCGCCGCCAGCTTGGCGACATCATCCAGGTACAGGCTGCTGCCCTCCTCGTTGCCCCCCGGGTTGCTACCGTCATTGGCCACCCCGTCCCAATCGGGCAGGCCGCTGCTGCCTTGGGGATCACGAACGGGAAAACTGTGGTCGTAGCTGGGCAGGCCATCGGTCAGCACCAGGCTGTAGTTGCGCTGGCAGCGGTATTGGATCGGGCTGTCATAGGTGGACGGCGTGCTGTTGTAGTAAGGCGCCATGCCGCGAAAATAGCGGCTGACCTCGTAATAGGTTTCCGCCAGCGGCGCCCCGGCCGAGGCCCTGAGCCCGTCGATGGCGGACTGCAATGCCCGGTAATTGCCGTCCACCTGGGCCTGGCCGACCTGATCGCCGACCGGCGCCAGATCATCGACGGCCCGCACGATCCGCCCCCCGGGGCCCAGGTCGTTGCCTACCGGCGGGTTGAAACTCGCCAGGCCGATGCGCAGCGCGCGATTGCCCGCCACCAGCCTGCTGGCGGCGTCGCGCACCAGGCTCATGCGGTCCTGAACCGGAATCGAGCCATCGGTGAAATCCCGGTCGCGACCGTCGGCCAGGGCGATCAGATAGGCCAGGTAAGCCGCCGGATAGCGGGTGCTGCCGCTCCCCGCCGGATCGGGCAGCTTGAGGCACAGCGGCCGGGCGTCGCCGCGGTAGAAGCCGACACGCCCCACGGTGCAGCCCGCCTGGCTCAGGCTGGCGAGGGCTATCGACTCCGGCCCCAGGCTCGCGCCGGCCAGGCATTCACCGGCCTGCATCCGGCACGGCCTGACCGGCGCCCGCTCCTGCCCAGGATCGAAACCCGGCGCGTAGACGATGCTGTTCATGCTCTGCGAGTCGTCGAGCAGCAGCATCACGTTCGGTGCCACCGCCGCGGCATTCGCCAGCGGAACCTGGGCCGGGGCGAAGCCATGGGCCGTGGCACCGAGGCCCGGCAAAGTGCCCAGCAGCAGCGCCCCAAGGCGCCGTCTCCAGGCTTCAATACTTGGCATAGATGCTCTCCAGAACGCTGCGCGAATGGCCGGCCAATCCCACGGCGGTCACCCGGTACAGGGTCGCGGAGGTGTTGCTCGGCACATTGACCGCCCCCAGCGTCGTACCGATGTTCTGCACCCCGTAAAAACCGTTGCCGGTGGCGATCCAGGTCACCCCCGAATGGCTGTTGTGCCCCGCGGCGCTGACCACCGCGGACTCACCGGGCGGCGCGCACTGGCCACCGCTGCAGACCGGCAAGGCATAACGCTCCTGCTGCACCGCGCTCTCGCCGATGCGCAGGGCCATCTCCGCCGCCTGGAACGACTGATTGCGCAACCACAGGCCGCCGGACATCTTTTCCTGCAACGTGGCGTTCTGCATCGACGAAATGCCGATCAGGGTCAGCAGCAACAGAAACACCAGGCTCAGCAGCAGCGCCATGCCACGCTGCGCCTTGGGGACCGTTCGGTACAGGCTCATCGGTAACTCACTCACAGCAGGCGATTGCGCAAGGCCGCCACCACATTGAAGGTCTGCGGCCGCACACGGGCCTGGGGGTCACTCAGGGTCAGGCTCAAGCGCACGCTGCGGATCCGCGCCGGGTCGCCAGGGTCGTGGCTGTAGCTGGAAGCTGCGATATCCGTGGCCGTGCTGGCGATGCCGAACGACACCTCGAAAGCGCTGACATGGTTCACCAGTACCGCCTGGCTGGACCCGGTGCCAGTCCCCATCAGCAGTTGATCGTTCTTCAGGCTGTACACCAGACGCCGCACCGCGAATGCCTGTTGCCCGGTGGCGGCCTGGCGGGCGCCGCTATAGGCGGTGGCGCTGTTGCGGCAATCGGACAGCACGGTCCAGGTCGGGGTGCCGCCACTGTCGCCGATATCGGCCGTGACCAGAGTCAGTCGGTGGTTGGCGTTGTCCCAGAGGATCGGTGCCTGCTGATGCCCGGCAAAGTCCGAAGCACTGCTGGCATCGGCGATGCTCTGCAGGCAGCCGAACATGCCGACCATGCGTATTTCCTGGACCATCTTGCTCAGCACGAAACGCGCGTCTTCCTGCAGGCTGGCCGAGGCGCTCTGGCTGAGGTAGGTGTTTTTCGCCGCGATGAAGATCTGCGTCGCGCCCAAGGTCACGATCAGGCTCAGGGCCAGCGCCACCAGCATTTCCACCAGGCCGAAGCCCCTGACTGCCCGCCTCATGGCTGGCCTCCCGGGTCCACCGCCACCCGGCTGCTCAGGACAAAACTGCGAGGGCCTTCAGCGGAATGAGCAGCGCGCGCGTCATCCCAGGTGATGCTGATGGTGAACACCCCTTGCTTGAGGCTGATGTGGCCCTCGGCGGTGGGCCCGCCAAAGCTCTCGATATTGCGCGTGAAGTCATAGAGATCCTGGTCCCGCACCACGCTGAAATTGCCTGCGGCGGGTGCGGCCACGGTGTAGTCCGCGGCGCTGTTGGCGCGAATGCGGTCGAGCATGTCATAGGCGATGAAGCTGGCCTGGCTGGCCATCAAGGCACTGTCGGTATAGCGCAAGGCATTGAGCTGTACCGCCGCCGCACCGAGCAGGCCCACACCGAGAATCAGCACCGCCACCAGCACCTCGATCAGCATCATGCCCGTCTGCCCGCGCCTGCCCGTCATTTGCACTCCCCATCCACGGCTATCCGTCCATTCAGGCACAGGGTGATCGTCCTGCGTTGCTCGCCCAGTGCGTAGGTCATGACCGGCGGGACTTCTGCCGACACCCCGCCCAGTGCGTTAAAAACGATGCAGTCGAATCCAGAGGTTAGCGTCAGGCGAGCACCGCGACTGACTGCGGGAACAACCCGCAATACATTCACTGCCAGCCCGTCGCCTTGGTAAATCGACAGCCCCCGGCTCCAGTCCGCATCGACGGCAACCGGGCGCAGGTGAACGGACACCCCCCGATCGATCGCCTCCAGACGCGCGTAATTCAAGCTGCGCAGCAGTTCGCTGAGGTCGCTGTCGGCCTTGGAGCGCTGCGCCATCTGACTGAATACCGGCACCGCCAGGGTCGACAAAACCAGCGAAACGGCCAGAACGAGCAACAACTCGAGCAGCGTGAATCCCTCTGTGCGGTAACCCATGCCATCCCCTTGAGCAGCCAGGGGCTATAACTGCCCCTGGTACTTCGAACCTTCATAGACCGAGCGTTCGCGGTTTTGCTCAATGGCCGGACAAGGAATGTCCCGGCCGGTTATCCACCAGGGAGGGAAAGGCATGTGGCAGAAGGGGTTCGGCCTGATCGAAATATTCGTCGGCCTGGCGCTGGCCAGCCTGTTGATGCTGTTCGCCAGCACATCGTTCGGGGAGTTGCTCCAGTCGACACGCCGGCTGGACGTCGCGCAGATGCTGGCCAGCGGTATCCGCCATGCGCGCACCGAGGCCATCCTGCGTCAGCAGCGCATCGTGATCCATGGGCTGAACGACGACTGGAGCCAGGGCTGGCGGATCATTCTGGATATCAGTGGCGAAGGCGCACAGGACGAGGATAACCCGGTGCTGCTCGAACGCCGGGCAGACGCCAGGGTGGCGGTTGTCGGTAATCGCCCGGTGCAGCATTTCGTGCGTTTCAGTGGTTTGGGGGAGCCGTTGCTGCCCAGTGGCGCCTTCCAGGCCGGGACGCTGCATGTCTGTGCCGCCAACCCGGGGGCCAGTGTGCATCAGGTGGTGCTGTCCCGCAGTGGCCGCGTCAGCCTGCGCAGCGATCAGGCCGCGCAGGCGTTATGCGAAAGACCAGGCTGATCAGAGCAGCGAACGGACGCGCAGTTCTTTGGGCATGGAGAAGGTGATGTTTTCTTCGCGGCCGGCCAGTTCGTCGGCGCCGGTGGCGCCCCAGGCGTGCAATTGCTCGATCACCCCGCGCACCAGCACCTCGGGAGCCGAAGCCCCGGCGGTGATGCCGATGCGCTCGACGCCATCGAACCAGCTGCGCTGCATGTCCTCGGCACCGTCGATCAGGTACGCCGGAGTGGCCATGCGTTCGGCCAGCTCCCGCAGGCGGTTGGAGTTGGAGCTGTTCGGGCTACCCACCACCAGCACCACATCGCACTCGTCGGCCAGTTGCTTGACCGCGTCCTGGCGGTTCTGGGTGGCGTAGCAGATGTCGTCCTTGCGCGGCCCGCCAATGGCCGGGAAGCGCTGGCGCAAGGCGTCGATGACCCGGCTGGTGTCGTCCATCGACAAGGTGGTCTGGGTCACGAACGCCAGATTTTCAGGGTTGCGTACCTGCAGTTCGGCGACGTCTTGCTCGTCTTCCACCAGGTAGATGGCGCCGCCATTGCTGATGTCGTACTGGCCCATGGTGCCTTCGACTTCCGGGTGGCCGGCATGGCCGATCAGGATGCATTCGCGAGCGTCGCGGCTATAGCGCGCCACTTCGATGTGCACCTTGGTCACCAGCGGGCAGGTCGCATCGAAGACCTTCAGGCCCCGTCCCGCCGCTTCGCTGCGCACGGCCTGGGAAACGCCGTGGGCGCTGAAGATGACGATGACGTCGTCCGGCACCTGGTCCAGCTCTTCGACGAAGACCGCACCGCGAGCACGCAGGTCTTCGACGACGAATTTGTTGTGCACCACTTCATGACGCACATAGATCGGCGGTCCGAAGACCTCCAGGGCGCGATTGACGATTTCGATCGCGCGATCCACGCCAGCGCAGAAGCCACGGGGGTTGGCGAGTTTGATTTGCATGCTGTGCCTCGTGTCTTGCGGGCAAGGAATAATCATGGCAACCGCTTCGCGGTTGATCGCGAGCCCGCTTGTTCCTGCAGAAACGCCACGGTCCCAGCAGGAGCGAACACGCTCGCGATGCCGTTAAAGCGCTTTGACGTCGATGATCTCGACATCGAAGGTCAAGGTTTTACCGGCCAACGGGTGGTTGAAGTCGACCGTCACCTGGGCGTCGTCGAACGCCTTGACCACACCGGGCAGCTCGGTATTCGCCGCATCGTTGAAGATCACCAGCAGGCCTTCGGACAGTTCCATGTCCTGGAACTGCGAACGCGGGATGATCTGCACGTTTTGCGGGTTCGGCTGGCCGAAGGCATTTTCCGGTTCGATGGTCAGGTTACGCTTGTCGCCGGCCTTGAAACCGAACAGCGCCGCTTCGAAACCTGGCAGCAGGTTGCCGTCACCGACCTTGAACGTCGCCGGGGCCTTGTCGAAGGTGCTGTCCACCGTGTCGCCGTTCTCCAGGCGCAATGCGAAGTGCAAAGTGACTTCCGTGTTCTGGCCGATGCGTTGCCCAGCCAATACCTGTTCAGTCATGAACGGTTTCTCCGGTTTTCTTGCTTTTGAACATATCCAGCGCAAGCATCACCGCACCCACGCTGATGGCGCTGTCGGCGAAGTTGAACGCCGGGAAGTACCAGCGGTTCTGCCAATGCACCAGGATGAAGTCGATCACATGGCCCAGGGCGATGCGGTCGTACAGGTTGCCCAGCGCGCCACCCAGCACCAGTGCCAGGGCGACCGCCAGCCAGGTTTCGTTGCGCCCCAGGCGCTTGAGCCAGACCACCAGCACCGCGCTGACCACGACCGCGATCAGGGCGAACAACCAGCGCTGCCAGCCCGAGCTGTCCGCCAGGAAGCTGAACGCCGCGCCGGTGTTGTAGGCCAGGGTCCAGCTGAAGTAATCCGGGATCACCACGATCTGCTGGTACATCGACAGCGAGCTTTCGAAGTGCAGCTTGCTGGCCTGGTCGATGACCAGCACCAGCACGCTCAACCACAGCCAGCCCAGACGGCCGAAACGGCCCGCGGCCTTAGGCATAGTGACGAACCTCGCCTTCGCCGCTGATGTTGTCGACGCAGCGACCGCAGATTTCCGGGTGCTCAGGGTGCACGCCGACGTCTTCGCGGCAGTGCCAGCAACGGGCGCACTTGGCGAAGCTCGACTTGACCACTTTCAGCTTGAGGCCGGCAACTTCGGTTTCCACCGCGTCCGCCGGGGCCTGCACGAAAGGTGCGACGCTGGCGGTGGAGGTGATCAGCACGAAGCGCAGCTCGTTGCTCAGCTTGGCCAGGTCGGCCGACAGCGAGTCTTCGGCGTACAGGGTCACTTCGGCCTGCAGGTTGCCGCCCACCGCTTTCGCCGCGCGCTGGTTCTCCAGTTCCTTGTTGACCGCGACCTTGACCGCCATGATCCGCTCCCAGTAGGCGCGATCCAGCTCGAAGCCTTCCGGCAGCTCGCTGAGGCCCTGGTACCAGGTGTTGAGCATCACCGACTCGTTGCGCTCGCCCGGCAGGTATTGCCACAGCTCGTCGGCGGTGAAGGCGAGGATCGGCGCGATCCAGCGCACCAGCGCTTCGGAGATGTGGAACAGCGCGGTCTGGCACGAACGACGGGCCTTGCTGTTGGCGCCAGTGGTGTACTGGCGGTCCTTGATGATGTCCAGGTAGAAGCCGCCCAGCTCCTGTACGCAGAAGTTGTGCACCTTGGAGTAGACGTTCCAGAAGCGGTATTCGCCGTAATGCAGTTCCAGCTCGCGCTGCAGCAGCAGGGTACGGTCCACGGCCCAACGGTCCAGCGCGAGCATTTCCTCGGCCGGCAGCAGGTCGGTCGCCGGGTTGAAGCCGCTCAGGTTGGAGAGCAGGAAGCGCGCGGTGTTGCGGATACGCCGGTAGGCGTCGGCGCTGCGCTGCAGAATCTGGTCGGAAACCGCCATTTCACCCGAGTAATCGGTGGCCGAAACCCACAGGCGCATGATGTCGGCGCCCAGGGTGTCGTTGACCTTCTGCGGCGCGATCACGTTGCCCAGGGACTTGGACATCTTGCGGCCGTTCTCATCGACGGTGAAACCGTGGGTCAGCAACTCGCGATACGGCGCATTGCCGTCGATCGCGCAGCCGGTCAGCAGGGACGAGTGGAACCAGCCGCGGTGCTGGTCGGAACCTTCCAGGTACAGGTCGGCGCGCGGGCCGCTGGCGTGGCCCATCGGGTGCGAATCGCGCAGGACGTGCCAGTGGGTGGTACCGGAGTCGAACCAGACGTCCAGGGTGTCGCTGATCTTGTCGTATTGCGGGGCTTCGTCGCCGAGCAATTCGGCCGCGTCCATCTTGAACCAGGCTTCGATGCCTTCCAGCTCGACGCGCTTGGCCACTTCTTCCATCAGTTCGACGGTACGTGGATGCAGCTCACCGCTTTCCTTGTGCAGGAAGAACGGGATCGGCACGCCCCAGTTACGCTGGCGGGAGATGCACCAGTCCGGGCGGTTGGCGATCATCGAATGCAGGCGCGCCTGGCCCCAGGCTGGAATGAACTGGGTCTCTTCGATGGCCTGCAACGCGCGCTGGCGCAGGTTGTCGCCGCTGGTTGGCTGCTTGTCCATGCCGACGAACCACTGCGCGGTGGCGCGGTAGATCAGCGGGGTCTTGTGGCGCCAGCAGTGCATGTAGCTGTGGCTGATGGTTTCGGTGTGCATCAGCGCGCCGACTTCGGTCAGCTTGTCGACGATGGCCGGGTTGGCCTTCCAGATGAACTGGCCGCCGAAGAACTCCAGCGACGAGGCGTACACGCCGTTGCTCTGCACCGGATTGAGGATGTCGTCGTTGACCATGCCGTAACGCTTGCAGGTCACGAAGTCGTCTTCACCGTAGGCTGGCGAGGAGTGAACCACGCCGGTACCGGCGCCCAGCTCGACGTAGTCGGCCAGGTACACCGGCGACAGACGGTCGTAGAACGGGTGACGGAAGTTGATCAGTTCCAGGGCCGAGCCCGGCGCGGTGGCGATCACCGAACCTTCCAGGCTGTAGCGGGCCAGGCAGGATTCCACCAGCTCTTCGGCCAGGACCAGCAACTTGTCGCCAGCGTCGACCAGGGCGTAGTTGAACTCCGGGTGAACGTTCAGTGCCTGGTTGGCCGGGATGGTCCAGGGGGTGGTGGTCCAGATCACGATCGCAGCCGGCTTGGCCAGCTTGGCCAGGCCGAAGGCGGCGGCCAGCTTGTCTTCGTCGGCGATCGGGAAGGCCACGTCGATGGTCGAGGACTTCTTGTCCTGGTACTCGACTTCCGCCTCGGCCAGGGCCGAACCGCAATCGAAGCACCAGTTCACCGGCTTGAGGCCCTTGAACACGAAACCGCCCTTGACCATTTCCGCCAGTGCACGGATCTCGCCGGCTTCGTTGGTGAAGTTCATGGTCTTGTAGGGGTTGGCCCAGTCGCCCAGCACGCCCAGGCGGATGAACTCGGCCTTCTGGCCTTCGATCTGCTCAGAAGCGTAGGCGCGGCACAGCTCACGGGTCTTGTCCGAGGACAGGTTCTTGCCGTGGGTGACTTCGACCTTGTGCTCGATCGGCAGGCCGTGGCAATCCCAGCCCGGGACATAAGGCGCGTCGAAGCCCGCCAGGGTCTTCGAGCGGATGATCATGTCCTTGAGAATCTTGTTGACCGCATGACCGATGTGAATCGAGCCGTTGGCGTAGGGCGGACCGTCGTGAAGAACGAACTTCGGACGATCCTTGCCAATTTCGCGCAACTTACCGTACAGGCCAATGCTGTCCCAGCGCTGTAGAATCTGCGGTTCGCGCTGAGGCAGGCCGGCCTTCATTGGGAAGGCGGTGTCCGGAAGGTTTAGCGTGGCTTTATAGTCGGTCATTTAAGGCTCTTCATTAGCGATTGGCGCTAGGGGTACGTGCCAATGCGGCACGGGCGGCGGCGATATCCGCGTTGATCGCCGTCTTCAACGCCTCCAGAGAGGCGAAACGCTGCTCTTCACGCAGCTTGTGGTGGAAAACCACCGTCAAACGCCGGTCATACAGATCGCCGGCAAAATCTAAAAGATGAATCTCCAGGTGGGCCTTGCCATCACCTGCAACGGTCGGTCGTACGCCGATATTGGCGACGCCCGGCCAGGCCTTGCCGTCGATCTCGACATCGACCAGGTACACCCCGGACAGCGGAACACGACGACGCTTGAGCTGCACGTTGGCGGTAGGCGTGCCCAACTGGCGTGCCAGCTTCTGCCCGTGCAGCACCCGCCCGGCAATACGGAACGGTCGACCGAGCAGGCGCTCGGCCAAGACGAAATCGGCGGCCGCCAGCGCGTTGCGGACCTGGGTGCTGCTGACGCGCAGGCCATCCAGCTCTACGGTCTGCGCGGCCTCGACGGTGAAACCGTGGACACTGCCGGCCTTTTGCAGGAACGCAAAGTCACCGACCCGGTCACAGCCGAAACGAAAATCGTCGCCGACTTCCAGATGCTGTACACCCAGGCCGTCGACCAGGATCGTCTCGACGAACTCGTTGGCGCTGAGCTTGCTCAAACGCTGATTGAACGCCAGGCACAAGACCCGGTCGACGCCCGCTTCGGCCAGCAGTTGCAGCTTGTCGCGCAAGCGCGCCAGGCGAGCCGGAGCGGTATCCGGGGCGAAGAACTCCCGCGGCTGCGGCTCGAATATCACCACGCAACTGGGCACGCCCAACTCGAGCGCGCGCTCCCGCAGCCGGCCCAGGATAGCCTGGTGACCACGGTGAACACCGTCGAAGTTGCCAATAGTGGCGACACAGCCCCGATGCTGGGGGCGCAGGTTGTGAAGGCCTCGGACCAGCTGCATAACGCGCTTCTTGCTCATAAAGTGGTCGATTATAACCACACCCGACGGCCGGTGACAGGCAACAGCACGCGCCAAAGTGATCGAACCGACAAAACCACCGCCCGGCGGGCCCTCAAGGCCCCGGGCGCCTCAGTGCAACGCCTTGCGATTGAAGTCGCGCAGACGGAAGCCAAGCAATGCCAGCATGCCGAAATAGGCCACGACGCCCGCCCCCACCAACACGCCCAGACGCAGGAAACGCGCCAGCATGTGGCCCTGGTCCCAGGCCGGCATGAAGTGCATCAATCCCAGCAGCACCGCCGACATCACGCTCACCGCCACGACCAGCTTGAAAGCGAACAGGCCCCACCCCGGCTGCGGCAGGAACATCTGCTGCTTGCGCAACTGGTAAAACAGCAAGCCGGCGTTGATGCAGGCCCCGGCACTGATGGCCAGCGCCAGGCCCGCATGCTTCAGCGGGCCGATGAACGCCAGGTTCAGCAATTGCGTGACGACCAGGGTAAAGATTGCGATTTTCACCGGCGTGCGGATGTTCTGCTGGGCATAGAAGCCCGGCGCCAGGACCTTGATCATGATGATCGCCAGCAGGCCCACCGAGTAGGCCACCAGCGCCCGCTGCGTCATAGCCGCATCGAACGCACTGAACTGGCCGTACTGGAATAGCGACACCGTCAAAGGCTCCGCCAGGATCCCCAGCGCCAGGGCGCAAGGCAGCACCAGCATGAGGCACAGCCGCAGCCCCCAATCGAGAATCCGCGAGTACTCGTGGCGATCCTTGTTGGCATAGGTCTTGGCCAGCGTCGGCAGCAGGATCGTTCCCAGCGCCACCCCCAGCACCCCGGAAGGCAGTTCCATCAGGCGGTCGGCGTAGTACATCCAGGACACCGACCCCGCCACCAGGAACGAAGCGAAGATGGTATTGATGATCAACGAAATCTGGCTCACCGAGACCCCGACAATGGCCGGCAGCATCTGCTTCAACACCCGCCAGACCCCACTGTCGCGCAGGTTCAGGCGCGGCAGCACGAGCATGCCGATCTTTTTCAGGTGCGGCAGCTGATACAGCAATTGCGCCAGGCCACCGGCCAGCACCGCCCAGCCCAGGGCCATGACCGGCGGATCGAAATAAGGCGTCAGGAACACCGAGAAGAGGATCATGGCGACGTTCAGCAGCGTCGGCACGAACGCCGGGACCGAGAAGCGGTTCCAGGTATTGAGGATCGCCCCCGCCAGCGAAGACAGCGAGATCAGCAATATATAAGGAAAGGTCACCCGCAACAGATCGGTGGTCAGCGCGAACTTTTCCGGAGTGTCGACAAACCCCGGCGCCGTCGCCCAGATCACCCAGGGCGCGGCGATGATCCCCAGCGCCGTCACCAGCGCCAGCACCAGCGTCAACAGGCCGGACACATAGGCAATAAAGGTGCGGGTCGCCTCTTCGCCCTGCTGGTTCTTGTATTCCGCCAGGATCGGCACGAAGGCCTGGGAAAAGGCGCCCTCGGCGAAAATGCGGCGCAGCAGGTTGGGCAATTTGAAGGCGATGAAGAAGGCGTCCGTCGCCATTCCGGCGCCAAACGCTCGCGCGATGATGGTATCGCGAACGAACCCCAGAACCCGGGAAAGCATGGTGATAGAGCTGACGGCGGCCAACGATTTGAGCAGGTTCATGAAAAGGTTTTTTGCCTGTAGATAAACAGCAGGCGAACTATGCGCCTACTTGTGCGATACTCCGCGCCGCAACAGCACAGAGCCAAAGCTCGCGAGTTTACAGGTCAAGCGCCGGAAATAAATATCCCGCCTCTTCAGATCCAACCACTCAGCGGAACGCATCAGCTGCCCTTGACAAGCCTTCAACTCATCGGCATGATTCGCGGCCTATTTTGTTTGCTATTTCCTAAAAAGTCTTTCGAGGAGCTCGACGGTGGCCAACTCACCTTCCGCCAAAAAACGTGCAAAACAGGCTGAGAAGCGTCGCAGCCACAACGCCAGCCTGCGTTCCATGGTTCGTACCTACATCAAGAATGTAGTTAAAGCCATCGACGCAAAAGACGCCGAAAAAGCGCAAGCCGCTTACGTTCTGGCCGTGCCAGTAATCGACCGCATGGCCGATAAAGGCATCATCCACAAGAACAAAGCTGCTCGCCATAAAGGCCGCCTGAATGGCCACATCAAGGCTCTGAAGCTCGCTGCTGCAGCCTAAGCGACACGCTTGTTGAAAAACCGACCCCAGGGTCGGTTTTTTATTGCCTGCGATTTGGCGCTTTCAGCGGCAGGCCGCCACCGCGAACAAGCTCGCCCCTACAGGGCTCACGCAACCCCTGCAGGAGCAAGCTCGACAGGTATTACGGAGTCTGCGCCCAAGGCAGAATCGGGATCGCCGTCACCGCGTTCTGCGGGCTACCCTCGATCAGGCGATCGCTGTAGACCAGATACACCAGGGTATTGCGCTTCTTGTCGAGGAAACGCACCACCTGCATGGTCTTGAACACCAGCGAAGTGCGCTCCTTGAACACCTCTTCGCCATCCTTGAGCTCACCCTTGAAGCTGATCGACCCGACCTGACGACAGGCGATGGATGCCTCGGCACGATCCTCCGCCAAGCCCAGGCCACCCTTCACACCACCAGTCTTGGCGCGCGACAGGTAGCAGGTCACCCCCTCCACCTTCGGATCGTCGAAAGCCTCGACCACAATGCGATCGTTAGGCCCGACGAACTTGAACACCGTGGACACCTGGCCGATCTCCTCGGCGGACGCCAGCAGCGGCATCGCCAACAACAACCCCAACAGTCCTTTTGCTACGCGCATTGGCTTTTCCTTAGACCAGAATCAGGTTGTCACGGTGAACCAGCTCGGGCTCAGCCATGTACCCCAATAAACCGACAATCGCATCAGAGGACTGACCGATGATCTTTTGCGCCTCCAGAGCGCTGTAGTTGGCCAAGCCGCGGGCAATCTCACGCCCGTCCGGCGCCACGCACACCACCATTTCGCCACGACGAAAGCTGCCCTGAACCAGCTTGACGCCCACCGGCAGCAAACTCTTGTTGCCCTGGGACAAGGCCGACACCGCGCCATCATCCAGCACCAGGGTGCCGCGGGTCTGCAGATGCCCTGCAAGCCATTGCTTGCGCGCCGCCAGCATGCCGCGCTCGGGCGACAGCAAGGTACCCAGGCGCTCACCCGCTTTAAGACGATCCAGCACCCGCTCCAGACGCCCACCGACAATGATCGTGTGCGCCCCGGAACGAGCCGCCAGACGCGCTGCGCGCAGCTTGGTCTGCATGCCGCCACGCCCCAGCGCACCACCCGTGCCGCCCGCCACGGCATCCAGCGCCGGATCATCGGCGCGCGCCTCATAAATCAGCTGCGCATCGGGATTGTTGCGCGGGTCCGCGTCAAACATGCCGTCGCGATCGGTGAGAATCACCAGCAAATCGGCCTCGACCAGGTTGGCGACCAGTGCAGCCAGGGTATCGTTATCGCCGAAACGGATCTCGTCGGTGACCACGGTGTCGTTCTCATTGATGACCGGGATCACCTTGAGCTCGACCAATGCGCGCAAGGTACTGCGGGCGTTCAGGTAACGCTTGCGGTCGGAGAGGTCGTCATGGGTCAGCAGAATCTGCGCCGTGTGCAAGCCATGCTCAGCAAAGCTCGATTCCCAGGCCTGCACCAACCCCATCTGGCCAATGGCCGCGGCAGCCTGCAGCTCATGCATCGCACTCGGTCGTGCGGTCCAGCCCAGGCGACTCATACCGGCCGCCACCGCGCCGGAGGAAACCAATACCAGCTCGACGCCCGCCTCGTGCAAGGCCACCATCTGCTCGACCCAAACGCCCATTGCCGCGCGATCCAGCCCCTTGCCGTCCGCCGTCAGCAGCGCACTGCCGATCTTCACGACCCAGCGCTGCGCACCTGTCACCTTACTCCGCATCTTCTTCAACCTTAGCTTGAGAGCCACGCGACCGAGCGCGCCCATAAGTTATTCGTGGCTACGTTTCCCGGATACTAAAACGCCGCTCGGTGAGCGGCGCTTGTAGTTTACTGCAACGAATCAGTCGCGGACGTAAATGATTTCCGGACCGTCTTCGTCATCCACATCTTCTTCATCCCAATCGTCGTCGCCGATGTCATGCACGCTCTTCACGCCGCTGCGGCGCAGGGCACGCTGATCGTCCAGCGCCTGCAGCTGGGCACGCGCCTCATCTTCGATCCGCTGATCGAGCTCAGCCAGCTCGTCGGCATAAGCCGGGTCAGCCGCCAGACGATCGGCACGATCCTCCAGGTAACGCATGATGTCGCGACTCAGGCGCTCGGTACCGTCTTTGGAGATGGCCGAGATCACGTACACCGGACCGGCCCACTCCAGGCGATCGACGATCTCCTTGACCCGAGCCTCGTGCTCTTCCTCAAGGATCTGGTCGCATTTGTTCAGCACCAGCCAACGATCACGCTCGGCCAGGGACGGACTGAACTTGGCCAGCTCATTGACAATGACCTCCGCCGCATCGGCCGGGCTGCTTTCATCCAGCGGCGCCATGTCCACGAGGTGCAGCAGCAGACGGGTACGCGCCAGGTGCTTGAGGAAACGAATCCCCAGGCCCGCGCCATCCGAAGCCCCTTCGATCAGACCCGGGATGTCGGCGATCACAAAGCTCTTCCAGCGATCGACACTGACCACACCCAGGTTCGGCACCAGGGTCGTGAACGGGTAGTCGGCCACCTTGGGCTTGGCCGCGGAAACCGAGCGAATGAAGGTGCTCTTGCCCGCATTCGGCAAGCCCAGCAGACCAACGTCCGCCAGCACTTTCAACTCCAACTTCAGGTCGCGCTGCTCACCCGGCTTGCCCGGAGTGGTCTGGCGCGGCGCACGGTTGGTACTGGACTTGAAACGGGTGTTACCCAGACCATGCCAGCCGCCCTGCACCACCATCAGGCGCTGACCGGCCTTGGTCAGATCCCCGATCACTTCCTGGGTGCCGGCGTCGATCACCGTGGTGCCGACCGGCACGCGCAGCTCGAGGTCTTCACCCTTCTTGCCGGTGCAATCGGTACTGCCGCCATTGGAGCCACGCTCGGCATCGAAGTGACGGGTGTAGCGGTAGTCCACCAGGGTGTTGAGGTTTTCGTCGGCGACCATGAAGATCGAGCCGCCATCACCGCCATCACCACCGTTCGGACCACCGTTTTCGATGAATTTTTCCCGACGGAAACTCATGCAGCCATTGCCGCCGTCGCCAGCTTTTACTCGGATCGAAACTTCATCAACGAACTTCATAACAAAATGCCTCTCGCCGCACGGGCGAGCCAAAAAACCAAGACATAAGACTCTTGCAAAAATGAGCGCAGCGACCCCGATCAACGGCCTTAACGTCCAGCGCTGGCAGCCCATACAAACAGTTTTGCAAGAGACTCACCCCACAAACGAAAAAGCCCCGTCGCAAGACAGGGCTTTTCCAGCGTTCGCGCAATTAAGCTGCGACAACGCTCACGTAACGACGACCGAAGGCGCCTTTTACTTCAAACTTGATCACGCCTTCGATTTTCGCGAACAGGGTGTGATCTTTACCCATGCCAACGCCGTAGCC
>NZ_JBNNVU010000098.1:0-20429 GCF_050280705.1 Pseudomonas sp. NPDC089530
TGTTGGTTTTCCGGGTCAGGCCTTCGGGGCCGTTGTCGACGTCGAGCATGATCGCATCGAACATTGATCGAGTTGATGCCGCCGCCGATGAAGGTACTTTCACCCCAGCTCACCACCTGCTTGCCCAGGCGTACGGAGCCCGGTTGCTCGCCGATCGAGTAGTTGTGGTAGACGAAGGCGTCGAGGATCTGCCCGCCGGAGGACTTGGCGCCTTCCTTGCGGTTGCTGTCGCTGATGTCCTTGAATTCGCGGCTTTCGTCCTTGAGCTCGAAGTCGTACCAGTACTTGCCACGGACGAACATGCCGGTGTCGCCGTATTTCAGTTCAAGGTCATGGATGCCCTTGAAGATCTTGGAAAAGGTTTCGCCGCTCTTGAAGTTAGCGTGGCCATCGTCGGAGGTCTGGGACAGGCCATGGCCGCCGTTGTTGACCCCAATCAGGTTCTTGTTGGGGCTCTGGGTAGACCAGCTCGCACCCAGCGACAGAGAAGAGTCGAACTGACCTTCGATTTCCCCGATGTTGAAACTGACGCCGAAGGCGGGTCCGGCGAGCGTAGAGGCGAGACTGACCGCCAGAGGCAGTTTCGCCCGGCGCCAGAACTGGTTTACTGATGTCATCGACGCTACTCCATGTGCTTTATTGTTATGGCAGTGAGCACTTTTAAAAACGCTCTGAACGAGCGGAACCCAGTCAGCCCCGAAATCGTTCAAAGTTGCATCGCCCCATGTTGTGCGGTTGCCCCGTTCTTAAAAATCCTTGGGCGGACTATAGCCAGCAGGTGGTACGGCTTGATCCCTCTAAAGTGTGATTTGCAGCCCCCAACCACTCTGGAACGGTCCTTTCGCCAGTCCGGCAAATGCCGGCACGGCAAGGATGGCTGAAAATTCCGATTTGACAAGGCAAGCGCTTGCTTGGTGGGCTCTACCGTGCCCCTTCGGGCACGGTAGGGGGTGTTCATAACGTCGAGAGGAAGGTGCTGTTGTTGGCTTGCCATTCGGTGATGTCGACGCGGATGCGCTTCTTGTCGAGCTTGCCGACACTGGTCTTGGGAATTTCAGTAACAAGGGCGATCTGACTGGGAATCGCCCACTTGCTCAAGTGCCCCAGCTCGACGAACGGCTTGAGGTGTTCCTTGAGTTCCCTGGCCCCGATCCCATGCCCCTCGCGGACCACCAGCAAGGCGAACGGACGCTCGCCCCATTGCGGATCGGGAATGCCCACCACTGCTACTTCGCGTACCGCCGGGTGGCGGCTGATCAGGTCCTCCAGGGCCAGGGACGACACCCACTCGCCGCCGGTCTTGATCACGTCCTTGATCCGGTCGCGGATATCGATCACCCCCATGCTGTCGAGGGTCGCCACGTCGCCGGTATGCAGCCAGCCGCCTTCCCACAGTTCCGCGCCCTTCTGCGGTTCGTTGAAGTAACCCTCGCTCAGCCAGGGCGCGCGCAGCACCAGCTCGCCCTGGGTCTCGCCATCGGCCGGCAGGAAGTTGCCGTCGCCATCGACAATCGCCGCCTCCACCAGAGGCACGGGCACGCCGGCCTTGATCCGGTAGGTCGTGCGTTCGTCCTCGGTCCCCGCCAGCAGCTCTTCGTTGAGGTGCGCGCAGGACACCAGCGGCCCGGTCTCCGACATGCCGTAGGCCGCCGTCAATTGAATACCCTTGGCCTTGGAGGCTTCGTACAGCGCACGGTTGAGCGCGCTGCCGCCGATGACGATCTTCCAGCCGCCAAAATCGGTGCCCTGGGCGCCCTTGGCGTTGAGCAGCATCTGCAGGATGGTCGGCACGCAATGGGAGAAAGTGACTTTTTCCTTGCGCCACAGCTCCACCAGGAACTCCGGGTCGTAGCGACCCGGGTAGACCTGCTTGAGGCCGAGCATGGTCGCCACGTAAGGCAGGCCCCAGGCATGCACGTGGAACATCGGGGTAATGGGCATGTACACATCGTTGGTGCCCAGCAGGCGCACACTGTCGATGCTGCCCATGATGGTCGACACCCCCATGGTGTGCAGCACCAACTGCCGGTGGGTGAAATACACCCCTTTCGGATTGCCGGTGGTGCCGGTGGTATAGAAGGTGGTGGCCACCGAGTTTTCGTCGAAGTCCTCGAAGGTGTACTGGGTGCTGGCGGCCGCCAACAGTTCCTCGTATTCCCCCACCAGGTTCGGCAGGTCGGCGCTCTTCTCCGGGCCGTCGGTGAGCAGCAGGGTTTTCTTTACCGTGGTCAATTGCCCGGCTATGGCCTGGTAGAGCCCGACGAACTCGCTGTTGACCAGCACGAAGCGGTCCTCGGCGTGGTTCATGGTGTACAGGATCTGCTCCGGCGACAGGCGCACGTTGATGGTGTGGATCACCGCGCCGATCATCGGGATGGCGAACATGGACTCCAGGTAGCGATGGCTGTCCCAGTCCATCACCGCCACGGTGTCTCCGGCCTTGACCCCTGCCGCCGTCAGCACATTCGCCAGCCTGGCCACGCGCTCGATCAAGGTCGGGTAGCTGTAACGCAGTTTGTCGCGGTAAACGATTTCGCGGGTTTTCTCGTAACGGGTGCCAGACATCAGCAGCCGCTTGATCAGCAATGGGTATTGGTAGGCGCCTTCGGCTGGCGGAATAACGCGAGTCTGCAACATAAGCATCCCTTTTCGTGACTGCACGGTCGTGGCTGAAGAACGCTCACTCTAGAGCGCCGCTGGCTCCGCCAAATCAGCCAAAGGAATGATTTGCAGAGCCGTACGAATGCTAGCCTCCAGCCAGTATTCCCGCGACCGCGAGCGCCTGTACCCTGGCACTGGCCAATGGCGCCCTGAACCCGCTCAAGGCGCTGGGGCCCATCACTTGGGTTGCAGGTGCCGTTGCAGGTAGCTGCGCAGGTATTTCTCCACGTCGCGATTGCGCGGCCGCGGCCAGCCGGACGGCCACTCGCCCTGCGCCAGGGCGCGGATCGGCGCCAGCCGGCTCATGTCCCGCCGCTGAATCTGCCGCAGCCCCTGATCCCACCAGACATGGCGACAAGCGTCGATATAGGGCGAAACCGGACAGTTGCTGCCATACAGGAGGTCGCGTCCGACTTTTTGCAGGTCCTTGTTCTGCCGGCTCAAGTAGAACTTGATCCGCGAGCGCTGGAACAGCGACGGAACCGGCTTGCGCCGTGGCACCTCACGCTGCAGGCGCAGCAACTCCGGGCGGAAGGCTTCGCCGTGACGCTGGAAGAACAGCGCCTGCATCGCGTGGAAGAAGGCCTTGTCGGAGAAGTAGTGATAGATGCAGCTCTTGCTCTCGCCCACGGCCTGGCTGCCCAGGGCAAATGACAGGGCGATCTGCTCCAGGGTGTGCAGGTCCTTGATGTGGGCACTCCAATCGTCGATCAGGGCGATCGAGGCCTGCATCAAGGGACCGTCGCCGGCCGTCAGGCCACAGACGCCGCTGTTGAACAGTCGCTGCTCCTTCGGCACCGCATGACCGCTGGCCTGCAGGTAGCGGTCGAGTTTGACGAACTGCGGGCGGGCGCGGACTTCGGACCAGCGGAACTCGACTTCATCGATCAGGTACTGGCCCGGTGCGATACGTTCGAACAGGCGCTGCGGATCGGCCTCGAACAGGGTGTCGGTGTCGACGAACAAGGTCTTGTCCGCCAGCTCGAGGCCCGCAGCAAAGGCGCAGGCCTTGCGGCGATGGTAGTAGCCCTGGTCGCCCTGCCACTCGAGCAACGTCTGCGCGCTCAATGGCACCACTTGTACCGGCCAGCCGCGGTAATCCTCCGGGCGATCGGTCATCACCCGGATCACCAGGGCATCGGCATCCTTGCTCTGGTCGAGGGCCGTCAGGATGCTGAATTTTGCTTCATGGCGATAAACCTCTTTGTCGCCATAAACCAGATAGAGCAACTGCTGCGGTACTTTTTGTATCGTCATCAAACGTCTGCTCTCGCAACCCTTCGGACGGTCGAAGAGTTCGACCTGCCGAAGGGGCATAAAGCGGACGATTGTACGATTAATCGTAAATTCTAATCAGAAAAATCTGATCAATTGAGCGCAAACCCGCGACTTCAATGCATCTCGGTAAAGGCCAGCTTCACCCCGATGGCGATCAGCACCGCGCCCATGGTGCGGTCGAACCAGTGGCCCATGCGGGCGAAACCGGCGCGCACTTTCTGCTGGCTGAACAGCAGCGCCACCAGGCAGAACCAGGTGGCCGTCGCCGCCGCCAGGTACACGCCATAACCGGCCTGGATGGCCAGGGGCGTGTGCGGGTTGATGACCACGGTGAACAGCGACAGGAAGAACAGCGTCGCCTTCGGATTCAGCCCGTTGGTCACGAAGCCCGAGGTGAAGGCGCCGCGCGCGGTGCGCTCGCCGGCTTCCAGGTGCAGGTCATCGGTCGCGGGCTTGGCCGGCTGCGCCCGCAGGGCCTTGTAGCCGATGTACAGCAGGTAAGCGGCGGCGGCCCATTTCAGGGCGTTGAACAGCACGATCGACTGCGACACGATCAGGCCGATCCCCAGCAGCGAATACCCCACGTGCAGGAAAATCGCGGTGCCGACCCCCAGCGCCGTCCAGGTGCCGGCGCGGCGGCCGTGGGTCACGCTTTCGCGCACCACGACAGCGAAATCCGGGCCCGGGCTGGCCACGGCGAGCAGGTGGATAAGGGCAACGGTCAAGAACTCGGCGAGGTACATGAAGGCTCCTGTGTATCTAATTATTTCATCTGATAGGCTCGGCAGATTACGCCTTCAGACCTCCCGTGCAAAAGGTACAGTTGATGACCAACAATCGCCGCGCCGTCTTCCTCGACCATAGTTCCCTGGATCTGGGCGACCTTGATCTCGGCGCGCTGCGTCACAGCTTCGGCGAACTGCAACTGCATGACCGGACTCGCGCCGAACAGGTGGTCGAGCGACTGCAGGGTGCCCAGGTAGCGATCAGCAACAAGGTGCTGCTGGATGCCGAGACCCTGGCCGCCTGCCCCGAGTTGAAACTGATCCTGGTGGCCGCCACCGGCACCAACAACGTCGACCTGGCCGCCGCCCGCTCCCTGGGCATCACAGTCGCCAACTGCCAGGGCTACGGCACGCCATCGGTGGCCCAGCACACCCTCATGCTGCTGCTCAACCTCGCCACCCGCTTCACCGACTACCGCCAGGCGGTCGCCGAGGGCCGCTGGCAGCAGGCCCAACAGTTCTGCCTACTGGACTTCCCGATCGTCGAACTGCAAGGCAAGACCCTGGGCCTGCTGGGTCACGGGGAACTGGGCGGCGCCGTCGCCCACCTGGCCGAGGCCTTCGGTATGCGTGTGCTGCTGGGGCAGATTCCCGGTCGCCCGGCGCGGGCCGATCGTTTGCCGCTGGATGAACTGCTGCCGCAAATCGATGCGCTGACCCTGCATTGCCCGCTCAACGAGCACACCCGGCACTTTATCGGCGCCCGGGAGCTGGCCCTGCTCAAACCCATGGCTTTCGTGGTCAACACCGCCCGTGGCGGCCTGATCGACGAACAGGCCCTGGCCGATGCACTGCGCAGCGGCCACCTGGGCGGCGCGGCCACCGACGTGCTGAGCGTCGAGCCGCCGAGCGCCGGCAACCCGCTGCTGGCCCCTGATATCCCGCGTCTGATCGTGACGCCGCATAACGCCTGGGGCAGCCGTGAAGCCCGCCAGCGCATCGTCGGCCAACTGGCGGAAAACGCCCAGGCGTTTTTCAGCGGTACAGCGCTGCGGGTCGTCAGTTGATAAACTGCGCCACTTTTTTCCCAGGAGCAGATTATGGATCCGCGCAGTGAAGTACTGCTTCGTCAGGCTGACTTGTTCCAAGGCTCGCTGTTGCTGGCCGGCCTGCCCGCCGACAACTTGCTCGGCCGCCTACCGGCTGCCCATGGCTGGAGCTGGCATGCCGGTGATCAGGCCGCACTGGACGCCCGTTTCGCCGGGCGCAGCCACTTTGGCGTGAACGCCCCCGAGCAGGCGTTTGCCGGCGCGGTCCTGTTCCTGCCCAAATCCAGGGAGCTCACCGACTACCTGCTCAACGCCCTTGCCTCGCGCCTGGCTGGGCGCGAGCTGTATCTGGTCGGGGAAAAACGCAGCGGCATCGAACGCGCGGCCAAGCAACTGACCCCATTCGGCAAACCGCGCAAGCTCGACAGCGCGCGGCATTGCCAGCTGTGGCAGGTGACCGTAGACACGGCGCCGCAGGCTGTCGCCCTGGAAAGCCTGGCCCAGGAATATGAACTGCCGCTGGCCGAAGGGCCGCTGAAAGTGGTCAGCCTGCCGGGGGTGTTCAGCCATGGTCGCCTGGACCGCGGCAGCGCCCTGTTGCTGGAACACCTGGACAAACTACCCAGCGGCCATCTGCTGGACTTCGGTTGCGGTGCGGGCGTGCTCGGCGCGGCGATAAAACGTCGCTACCCGCACAACAGCGTGACCCTGCTCGACGTCGATGCCTTCGCTGCCGCCAGCAGTCGCCTGACCCTGGCCGCCAACGGCCTGGAGGCCGAAGTGCTGACCGGCGACGGCATCGATGCCGCGCCCCTGGGTTTGAATACTATCCTGACCAATCCGCCGTTCCATACCGGGGTGCACACGGACTACCAGGCCACCGAGAATCTGCTGCGAAAAGCAGCGAAACACCTGAAAAGCGGTGGCGAACTGCGACTGGTGGCCAATAGTTTCCTGCGTTACCAACCGCTGATCGAAGAGCACCTCGGCCCGTGCTCGATCAAGGCCGAAGGCGACGGTTTCCGCATCTACAGCGCCAAACGCGGCTGAAAACCTTTTTGCAAAAGAACCCTTGCCGAATGGATTTCGCCTAGGCAGAATCCGCTCCGTCCTAGGGGAGTAGTCTCCCGCGAGCGCCACGCTCGCCCGGCATGCGTCAACATACTTGATCCTCAGATCATGGCGTATGCGACCCAGGAGTCCGCACAGACGGACCGCCGGGTTTGACAAGACCTATGACACGCACACCTTACCCGGGGCGGGAAGGCTGTACGTGTCATAGCCGTGTCGACCCGCCCCTTAGGAATGCCCTGATGCTGGACTCTCTACTGGTTCCCACCGCGATCGTTGCCTTGGCCGAAATCGGCGACAAGACGCAACTGCTTGCCCTTATTCTCGCCGCGCGCTTTCGCAAACCCTGGCCGATCATTGCCGGTATCGTCGCCGCGACCCTGGCCAACCATGCCGCTGCGGGCGCAGTAGGTGCCTGGTTCGGCAGCTTCTTCTCGGATACGACGCTGCACTGGATCCTCGCCGCGAGCTTTGCCGCCACCGCGCTCTGGACCCTGGTGCCGGACAAGATGGATGACGACGAAGCCAGCACCACCCGCAAGTTCGGCCCGTTCCTGACCACGCTGATCGCGTTCTTCCTCGCGGAAATCGGCGACAAGACCCAGATCGCCACCGTCATGCTCGCGGCGCAATACCCGGAACTGTGGCTGGTGATCATCGGCACCACCGCCGGCATGCTGATCGCCAACGTTCCGGTGGTACTGGCCGGCAACTTCGCGGCGGAGAAACTGCCCCTGAACCTGATTCGTCGCCTCGCGGCTTCGGCGTTCTTCATCCTGGCCCTGGTCGCGGTGTACAAGGCCATGCAGAGCAGCGGTTGGGTGTAAAGGCATGCGCCACGGTCTTGCACCGTGGCGCACCTATTTTTACGGGAGCGGGCATGCCCGCGAAAGCGGCGTCAGCGACGCCGCTGGAAGCTCAGGACTTCTTCGCCTGCTGGTACAACGGCATCACCTTGGGAATCGCCGCTTCCAGGGAGGAAATCCGGCTGCTGGACGCCGGGTGAGTGCTGAGGAATTCAGGTGGCGCGCCTTCCGAGGCCTTGCTCATCTTGTTCCACAGGGTGATGGCCGCGTTCGGGTTGTAGCCGGCGCGGGCCGCCAGCTCCAGGCCGATCAGGTCCGCTTCGTTTTCATTGCCGCGGCTATTGGGCAGGGTCATCAGCAGATTGACCCCGTTGTCGCCCACGGCAACCGCTTCCTGCGGGGCGCCGGCGATCAGGGCGATCTGCTTCAACGCACTGACGCCGTACGCCTTGGACATCGCTTCGCGACCGTGCTCGCGCAGGGCGTGGGCGATCTCATGGCCCATGACCGCAGCGATTTCATCGTCGGTCAGCTGCAGTTTGTCGATGATCCCGGTGTAGAAAATGATCTTGCCGCCAGGGCCGCAGTTGGCGTTGAGCTCATCGTTCTTGATCAGGTTGACCTCCCAGTTCCACTGCGCGGAATCTGCGCGGAAAACCGGAGCCTGGGCAATCAACCGATTGGCGATCGCCTGGAGGCGCTTGGCGTTGGGGCTGGACTTGTCCAGCACGTTCTTGCTGCTCGCCTCACCGATCGTCTTTTGATAGGACTGTGCGTAGGACTGGTTGACCTCATCGGTCGACAGCATGCTGAACATGTATTGCTTGCGATCGACGCCGACAGCGCCACCGCTGGTGGTGTTGACCGACTGGCAACCCGACAGCAGCAACGCGCCAGCCAGTGCACCCAAAACCTGTTTCTTGCTCATGAAAACACTCCCTGAAAACATGGCGCGTATCCTAGGCCCAGTTGTGTATCGACGCCAGATACACCGGACGTGCAGCACATGATTTTCAGAGTCGAAACGCTGTAGGAAAAATTTCACAAAACCCTCCCCTCCGCGCCTGGCAGCGCCCGGCAGTTATCCATTTGCGACAGGCGGCCCTGTAAAACGGCCATTTTCCCAATCCCCGCTCATGGTCAACGAGGGCCTTGCCGATACAGCCGGGGCAGATGTCATTCCTGCGTCCGGAGCCCTTATGAAATTCAAGTCGATCCAGTTTTCCGTGGCCGCCCTGGCCGGCGCCATTGTCCTCAGCGTGGTCGTTGCCCTGGTGCTGTACGCCCTGTTCGCTGGCGCCCGGACCCAGGAAATGGTGCAGCAACAGACCCAGGCCCAGTTCGAGCAGGTCATCGAGCAACGGCTGGTCGGGCTGGCGCAGACCCAGGTCAGCCAGATCCAGCGGGAACTCGAGGCGCCGCTGCTGATCGCCGGTGGGCTGGTGCGAGTCAATGCACTGATCGGCAGCAAGGGCGCAGATGGCAATCCACAGCTGGCGCTCAGCCGCGAACAACTGATCAGCCTGATCAAGGAAAACGTCGCGCAGAATCCGAAGATTCTCGGTGCTTATATAGGCTGGGAAACGAACGCCATCGACCATAACGACAGCGCCTACATCGGCACCAAGGTCGTGGGTATCGATGCCAGTAACGGACGTTTCCTGCCGTGGTGGTTCCGCAACGAAGACGGCAGCCTGGGCCTGGACAAACTGGTGGACGTGGACGACCAGAAGGTCCTGTCCACCGGTGTACGCGCCAGCGAGTACTACCTGTGCTCCAAGGAAAGCAAGAAAGCCTGCGTGATCGATCCGGCGCCCTATAAGGTCGGCGACAAGGTCGTCATGCTCGCCTCCTTTATTGAGCCCATCCTGCTCGACGGCGCCTTCCAGGGCATAGTCGGCGCGGACCTGTCGGTGAACTTCATCCAGGACATGCTCCTGGGCGCCAACCAGAAGCTCTATAAAGGCGTGGGCGAAATGGCCCTGATCGGCGGCAATGGCCGGCTGGTGGCCTACACCAAGGACCCGAGCAAATTCGGCGAAAAGGTCAGCGACATTCTCGACAGCGAAGAAGTCGCCAAGCTGGGCAACCTCAAGCGCGGCGAAGTGAACTACAACGTCGACGAGGCCCATGGCCGGATCGAGCTGTACCTGCCGTTCAGCATCGGCCAGACCGACGCCCGCTGGACTCTGATGCTGCAACTGCCGCTGGACGCGGTCATGGCCGACCTGCAGAAACTGCAGAACGACCTGGCCGAACAGCGCAAGGCCGACACCTTCGGCATGGCCACGGTCGGTCTGCTCATCGCCGGTCTCGGCCTGCTGGTGATCTGGCTGGTGGGCCACGGCATCGCCCGGCCGCTCAAGCAAATGGTGGCGATGCTCGACGACATCGCCCAGGGCGAAGGCGACCTGACCCGCCGCCTGAGCAGCGACCGCGCCGACGAATTGGGTTCGATCGCCAAGGGCTTCAACACCTTCCTGGCCAAGCTGCAGGCGATGATCAGCCAGGTGGTGACGTCGGTGCAGAGTGTCAGCGACTCCTCGGAACACACCGCCGATATCGCCATTCGTACCAACCAGGGTGTGCACAAGCAGATGGCCGAGATCGACCAGGTGGCCACTGCCGTGCATGAGATGACCGCTACCGCCCAGGACGTGGCGCGCAATGCGACCCAGGCCGCGCAAGCCGCCAACCATGCCGACCAGGCCGCCAGCCAGGGCATGCAGATCGTGCGCGACACCTCGACCGCCATCGGCGTCCTGGCCGTGGAAATCGGCCGGGCGGTGGGCGTGGTGCAGACCCTGGCCAAGGACAGCGAAAACATCAACGCGATCCTGATCGCCATTCGCGGTATCGCCGAGCAGACCAACCTGCTGGCCCTCAACGCCGCCATCGAAGCTGCTCGCGCCGGCGAACAGGGCCGCGGCTTCGCCGTGGTGGCCGACGAAGTGCGCAACCTGGCGCAGAAGACCCAGCAGGCCACCGAAGAAATCCAGTCGATGATCCAGCAACTGCAGCAAGGCACCCGCGACGTGGTGCGGGTCATGGAAGACAGCCAGAACCGCACCGACGAAAGCGTGCAGCACGCGGCGAAAGCGGCCGAAGCCCTGGAGACCATCACCCAGGCGGTGTCGGTGATCAATGACATGAACACCCAGATCGCCAGCGCCGCCGAAGAACAGAGCGCCGTCGCCGAGGACATCAACCGCAACGTGATCAATATCGGCCAGGTGGCTAATGAAGTGGCTGGTGGTGCGGATGAGTCCAGTGCGGCCAGTGCCGGCTTGACCAAGCTGGCCGAGCAGCAGCGCCGGTTGATCAATCAGTTCAAGGTGTAAGGCGCCCGACCGGCATCAACCCGGAGTCAGGCACTCCGGAGCATTGAGCTTCGGATCGTTCACCAGGTTGGCCAGCACCCGCTCGCGCAAGGCGGCCGGGGGGCTGGCCAGCAGGGCTTGCAGCACCGGCAGCGGGGTCTCGGGGTCGAGCCAGGCTTCCTGGCCCTGGGCATCGAGAATCAAGGGCCGGCGCTGGCTGGCCGCGGCCTGGGTGACCACCGCGGCACTCAGCCAGACCTGTTCCTGCACCGGATAGGCTTCCCAGATCGCCGCGAAGAACAGGGACGAACCCTCCCCCGGCGTCAGCCAGTACGGACGCTTGCGGGTGCCGCCGCGCCACTCGTAAAAACCGTTGGCCGGCAGCAGGCAGCGGCGCAGGCGAAAGGCTTCGCGGAACATCGGCTGTTCGGCCAGGGTTTCGGCACGGGCATGGGCGGGGGTGCGCGACAGATCGGTCAGCCACGGCGGCGTCAGGCCCCAGCGGGCGCGGGCGAGATTGCGCTGGCCGTCGTTGCTGCGCAGGATCAGCACCGAATCGTTGGGCGAAATATTCCACTGCGCCTGCTGATCCGCCGGAAATCCGGGCAAAGCGGCAAACGCGGGGTTCCAGCGAAACAGGGCATAACGTCCACACATGGGGCAAACAACTCTTGAAAAACGGCGGCCAGCCTAACAGATCAGCACGCCGGCATGATTGGCCGGCTCATCGCCGGGCAGCGGCAGCGCGGCATTGTACGCGGTGATCAGTTCCCGGGCGTATTGCGCCTGATCGTTATCCACCGCCAGCCCGAGCAGGCCGAACACTGGCAACTCTCCGGTACCGCCCAGCAGATCCCGCCCTACCAGATGGGCCTCGATGCCCTCGCTGGCCAGCATGCCCTGGAGCAACTCCCCTTCCAGCAGGTTTTCCGGCTCGTAGATTCGCTGCATGGCGCCTCCATCAGTCGTTTTCACTGTGCACGTCGAGCATCCACTCCTCGCCGTCGGTCTGCAACGTGAACACGATGGGCCGACAACAGACTGGACAGTCCTCGATGTACTGCTGATCGCCCCCGGACAGGTCCAGCACGATCTCGGATTCTTCACCACAGTAGGGACATTGATAGCGCTCGGTTTCCAGCATCGCGGCCTCCGGAGTGACTTGTGCGTATAATCGCCGGTCTATTTGCAGGGCTATTGAGATCCGTGCTTACTTTTCGGACCGAGCCCAGCTATTTTTTTCGATTCAAACCTTTTCTTACCCTAGCCGTTTCCAACAAGAGAGCATGATGGGCGAATTCGATGCCATCCGACCTTACGACGACAGCGAAGTACCTGCGGTACTGACCCGGCTGCTCGGCGACAAGGCGTTTCTAGATATCCTCACCCACTTCCGCTTCCCGCGCTTTGCCAGCGCTTTCGGCTGGCTGCTCAAACCCCTTATAGCCCATCGGTTGCGTCGCGAGTTCGCCGCGGTCACTTCGGTGGCGACCCTGCAGGACAAGGTCGAGTTCTATGTCGACCACACCATCGAGCGGGCCACCGACGGCGTGACCTACACCGGGGTCGAGCAATTCAAATCCGGCAGCGCCTACCTGTTCATCGCCAACCACCGCGACATCGTGATGGACCCGGCCTTCGTCAATTACGCCGTGTACCACGCCGGGCTGCCGACGCCGCGCATCGCCATCGGCGACAACCTGCTGCAGAAGCCCTTCGTCAGCGACCTGATGCGCCTGAACAAGAGTTTCATCGTGCACCGTTCGATCACCGGGCGCCGGGAAAAGATGGCCGCCTATCAGCTGCTGTCGGCCTATATCAACCATTCGATCCGCAACGACTGCGCATCGATCTGGATCGCCCAGGCCGAAGGCCGGGCCAAGGACGGCGACGACCGTACCGAGTCGGCGATCCTCAAGATGTTCCACATGAGCCGCAAGGACGAGCCGTTCGGCGAGGTGATCCAGTCGCTGAACCTGACCCCGGTGTCGATCAGCTACGAATACGACCCTTGCGACCAGGCCAAGGCCCGCGAGCTGTACATCCGCGCCACCACCGGCAGCTACACCAAGGCGCCCGGCGAAGACGACATCAGCATCGCCAAGGGCATCACCGGCTATAAAGGCCGGGTCCACGTGAACTTCGCCGCGCCGATCAGCGAGGTCTTCGAGGACACCAAGCAATTGGCGGTGGAAATGGACCGGCAGATTCTCGGCGGCTATCGCCTGTTCCCGGTGCACTACCTGGCCTACGCCCAGTGGAGCGATGCCGACCCGGAATTGCAGGTGCCGAGCGCGGCCCAGGTGTTCCCGGCGGACGAACTGGCCAAGGCCCAGGAAGAGTGGCAACGACGCCTGGAGGCCTGCCCGGCGGAACATCGCCCGTACCTGGTCCTGCAGTACGCGACGCCGGTGCGCAACCAGTACCGGGTCAAGGCGGGCCTGGCATTGCCATGACGCTGATCCCATGAACGACAACGGCGCCTTCGGGCGCCGTTGTCGTTCAGGTCGATCGCGATCTGGCGGCCATCAGAACCGCGTGCTGATCCACGACACCAGCAGCGCCAGCCCCAGGCAGGCAAAACCGAAACGGTAGAAGAACCGGTTCATGCGCAAGGTCGCCCCGTCCAGCGCTTGCGCCGGCAGCATCTGGGAGCGGGATTGGCTCTGGGCAGCCAGATTGGCCAGCGCGCGCTGCTCGCGACGCCGGGTGGCGTGCAGCAACCAGCTGCCGGGAAAGGCGAACAGCAAGGCCAGGATATTGATCAGTTTGGCGGGGTGGGCGCTGACCAGCGACCAGATCAGTTGCAGCGACATCACGAACCTCGAAGGAAACCGGACTACGGGCCCTGCGACCCGCGGCGCGGATTTTACCCAAGGGCCCACGTTCTGCCCGGGCTTTCCGACAGATAACAAGCCGTTGGCCGGTTAATTCCTTCTGTCATACGTTCGTCATCTAAACAGGCCAGTCTGGCGCCCCTCGAAACCGACACGGAGCTTGTCATGCTGCATGCAGAAAACCAGGATCGCCTCTACCTGATCGCCCCCAGCGACGAGCAGGAAGCCTTGGTCGGCGGCCTGGCCTTCAACGTTCAGGACCGTCACTGGCTGGTGTATTGCGCCCTCGGCGGACACCAGCATGCGGACCTGCCGGAAACCGATCTGCTGACGGGCGTCAGCGTGCTGGATTTTTATGTTGAGGCGGCGTGAGTCCTTAGGCGAAAAGAATCGATAGACAATAAAAAATCCCGGCTTCGATGGAAGCCGGGATTTTTTTATGTACGGAGCTTACGACGTCAAGCAAGGCCCTTCGGGCCTTATCGCAGCCTCGCTGGCGCTCGGCAGCGGCTACGGGGCTCGCATTACTCGCCGAGGATCTGGCCGATGCTCGGGTCCTTGAACAGACGGGTCAAGGCATCGCTGAGTACGTCGCCGACCAGCTTGGTGTTGGTTTCCTGGTTCGGCGCCATGCCGAAACGCTGGTCCAGGGACGCGCCGTAACGACCGCTGTAGCGACGGTTGGCGTTCTGCACATCGGAGCGGAAGGTCGCGCCGATAGTGGCTTCGGTCACGTACATGCCTTCCTTGGGCGACTGATACTTCAGTTCGGTCAGGGTCACGGTCAACTGCGGCGCATTCAGCGCATTGGCGGTTGGCGTGAAGCCCAGCAGGCGCACCGCGGCTTCGGCCTGGGCCTGCAGCTTCGGCAGGACCTGCGCGCTCTGGACGGTGATCGCGCTGGTTTCCGGGTAGAGCCCGCCACGGGTACCCAAGGTTGGCGACGGACGGCCATCCACCACTCTCACTACCACGGGCTGGCCGTGGCCGACCGGCGCGAGCTGGGAGGTGAGCTTCGGTTCCGGGCTGAGTTGTTGTGGGCTGTGGGCGCAGCCGGCCAGCGTCAAACTGGTCACAGTGATCAAACCGAACAACAGGCGTTGCAACATGCTCATTTCTCCAGAAATCAGGCACAAATCAGGCGCGCAGTATAGCGGGGGTCTACGGCCGCTAACCAGCGGCCCGGCACGAGCCAGTCAGCTCTCAGACAGGTTCCATACAAGCCGGTTCCTGTAACCTCCCCGTAACCGGCGTTACACGACCATGTAACTCCCGAGCGGCATTCTTCCTCGCAACTGCCCAACAGGTACATCGCCATGCACTTTCTCTGGTCCTTGTTCGCTCCGCGCCAGAAATTCCGCAGCTTCGCCAGGCTCGACCCGCAGGGGCGCTGCCAGGCCTTCAAGCACTGCAAGGTGCCACCAATGGGCGACGGCTGGGTGGAAATCGAGGAAATCCGTCTCAACTGGTTGCACCAGCCATTGCCCGCCAATGCCCGTGTCAGCCCGCACATTGCCCGCGCCGGGGTGCAACCGATGATGGCCACCTGACCAAAAGCCTAATAAAAGTCATTAAACAGGGTCATTTCTGCGCATTTCTTCGTTACAATCTCCCCCCGATTATAAGGACGTCTCCTGATCGGGCCTCGCAGCATCGCCGATGCATCAGCATCAGCTCCCCCGCATTGCCCACAGAGAGCCGCCCACACAGATCGAGTGAAGCCGGCGTGCTTGCTGTTCATCGTGCAACCCACCGCTTTTCGCGCATCTGCAGAGCTGCCATTGCTCGGCCACTGAGTTGTTCGCCCGTTAATGCCACGTGCTCCATGTCGGCATTCCCCCCTCGGGCCGGTGCCAGGCTGGGGCAGCCCTTTTTTGAGGTTCACGTCTTCAAAAGAGCGTGAAAAAACGGGTTTTCACAACTTCACAAGAGTGTGGCGAGCAAATGAATAGTTTTGCGTCTGTACAAGCACCATTAGCGTCTACAACAGCCCGATTACACAGGACCGAGCACACCTCAAGAACTGGTGCCTGAAGCCTGTCCGCTACGGATTTGGTTGCACAAACGGACTCTCGGCCATAAGTCGAATTGCCCACCCTGCCCTGAAATGCGTTCATACGCGGATCAGGCCCGGTTGGTAGCGTCCGTCGAAGTTGCGAAAAATTGCGAGATTCGGACATGGCGATCCTGGCCATGAGTGATTTGGGGCATAACGTGAACCGCCCTGTAACTCCTGGCAGCTATGCCGTCAATTTGGTGCTGCAGATTTTGGAGACGCGTTAATGGCGCATAACGAAGCAGTAGACGTCGTATTGGTTGGGGCCGGCATCATGAGTGCCACCCTCGCCGTACTGCTCAAAGAACTCGACCCCGCGATCAAGCTGGAAGTCGTCGAGCTGATGGACTCGGGTGCCGCGGAGAGTTCCAACCCGTGGAACAACGCCGGTACCGGTCACGCCGGCCTCTGTGAGCTGAACTACACGCCACAGGCTGCCGACGGCTCCATCGATATCAAGAAAGCCGTGCACATCAACACCCAGTTCGAGGTGTCGAAGCAGTTCTGGTCCTACCTGACCAAGCAAGGCACTTTTGGCTCGTCCAAGTCCTTCATCAGCCCGGTGCCGCACCTGAGCTTCGTGCAGGGCGACAGCGGTGTGTCCTTCCTGAAGAAGCGCTTCGAGATGCTGAGCAAGCATCACGCTTTCGCGGACATGGAATACACCGAAGACAAGGCCAAGATGGCCGAGTGGATGCCGTTGATGATGCCGGGCCGTCCGGCCGACGAAACCATCGCCGCCACCCGCGTGCTCAACGGTACCGACGTCAACTTCGGCGCCCTGACCAATCAGTTGCTCAAGCACCTGACCAGCGCACCCGACGCCCAGGTCAAGTACTGCAAGCGCGTGACCGGCCTCAAGCGCAACAAGGACAACGGCTGGACCGTGAGCATCAAGGACGTCAACAGCGGTAACAGCCGCGAAGTCGACGCCAAGTTCGTGTTCCTCGGCGCCGGTGGCGCGGCGTTGCCGCTGCTGCAGGCTTCCGGCATTGAAGAAAGCAAAGGCTTCGGCGGCTTCCCGATCAGCGGCCAATGGCTGCGCTGCGACAACCCGGACGTGGTCAAGCACCACCAGGCCAAGGTCTACAGCCAGGCCGCGGTAGGTTCGCCACCGATGTCCGTGCCGCACCTGGACACCCGCGTGGTCGACGGCAAGAAATCCCTGCTGTTCGGACCTTATGCCGGCTTCACCACCAAGTTCCTCAAGCACGGTTCGTTCATGGACCTGCCGATGTCGGTGCGCGCCGGCAACATCGGCCCGATGCTGGCCGTGGCCAAGAACAACATGGACCTGACCAAGTACCTGGTCAGCGAAGTCATGCAGTCCATGGAGCAGCGCCTGGAATCCCTGCGCCGCTTCTACCCACAAGCCAAGGCCGAAGACTGGCGCCTGGAAGTGGCCGGTCAGCGGGTGCAGATCATCAAGAAAGATCCGAAGAAAGGTGGTGTGCTGCAGTTCGGCACCGAACTGGTCGCAGCCAAGGACGGCTCCCTGGCCGCCCTGCTCGGCGCTTCGCCGGGCGCGTCGGTCACCGTTTCGATCATGCTGGAACTGATCGAGCGCTGCTTCCCGGCCAAGGCGACTGGCGAGTGGGCCGCCAAGCTCAAGGAAATCTTCCCGGCCCGTGAAAAGGCCCTGGAAGCCGACGCTGCGCTGTATCGCAAGATCAACAGCGAGAACAACGTCAGCCTGGAGCTGGTGGAGCAGAGCAGCGAAGCCGAAAGCTACGCTTAAGCAGCCCCATGAAAAACGCCCCGTTCTCCAGGAGAACGGGGCGTTTTTTTATGGGCTTTTACTTGCCGGGCCTGGCAGATATACGGCGCGGCCTGGATCGCCAGCAAGCTCGTCTCTACAGAACAGCGCTTTTCAGCCGCGGGCGTTTTCGATCAGCTCGATGTAATCGGCGGCGTTGCGCTGGTCCTGGATCAGGGCCACGAAGTTCTTGCCGTGTTCGTCCTGACCGTCCAGGTCGTAGCCGGCCTCGACGAAGAACACCAGGAAACGCTCGAAATCGTCGATACGCAGGCCGCGGTAAGCCTTGATCAGCTTGTGCAGGGACGGGGAAGTGGCGTCGGCTGGCTCGAAATCGAGGAACAGTTTGATCTGCGCATCGCCGATCTCGTCACCAATCACTTGTTTCTTATCTTTACGCATTGCCGACTCCAGCTCGCAGACATTTCACGGGGCACGCAGTGTACTCCCAGGCCGCGTCGAGCCTCAACGCGAGCGTACGGCGCCGGTGTGCAGATCGGCCCAGATATGGCCGTTGGCGTAGCTGAGGAACTGGCAATACACCGTGTCGTTGCGCAGCAGGTCCATCACCACCCGATACTGGGCCAGCGGATAGAACAGGGTGAGGGTCTTGCTCTTGTCGTCGAACTGCGGCTTTTTCAGGCTTTTGCTCTCGCCATCGAAATTCAGCAGCACCTGGCTGATGGTCGCGCCCTTGTTCAGCGGCTTGCCCTTGAGGCGGACCAGCACAGGCGAGGTCACGGGGATCGGCTGCTGGTTGGACTGGCGCTGACTGCCAATGACCACCGAGTACTCGGTGACCTGCAACAACTGTTGCTGCTCGGGCGCGGCATCACGCAGGCTCAGGTCATCCGGTGGCAGGAACTGCCCATGCATGGGCGCCGGGGCCGCGGCCAGGGGAAGACTCAGGGTCAGAAGAAGGGCCGCGCTACTGCGAATCAACAGGCTCATGAGAGGCTCCATGCAAGGGTGATGCACTCTAGCATGGGTTGGCCCTGCGCTCCCTGCGGCAGCAGCTACGGAAGCGAGTGTGGCCTCAGTCGAAGTGGGCGCGCATCCAGGCCTGGTACTCGGCCACGCCCGGCTCACCCTCGCGGGGTGCCCAACTGGCCAGTTCGCCTTCGCCCACCGGACGATAGGGCCCGGCCTTGCACTCGAACATCAGGCTGTCGGGCTCCAGTACCACCAGGCCATGAAAGACCCCGGCCGGCAGGTCCACGCCCACACAGTCACCGCCAGCCTCCAGGACCCGCTTCTCCCGAACCTGGCCCACTTCATCGAAAATCAACAGGCCCAGGCGTCCCTTGAGCACCAACAGGGTTTCGGCCTTGTCGGCGCTCAGGTGACGGTGCGGCGGAATATAAGTGGCCGGTTGCAGCCCGACGGCCATGCGATGGCATGGCTCTTCCATGGCGTGAAAGTTGTGGTGCTGACGACCACGGGGGTTAGTCGACGCCTTCTCGGCCAACTCATTGAACAACGACTGATCAAGAAAGCTCGGCTCACTCATGATTTACATCCCCTTGACGGCGAAGATGCCGGCAGCGTTACGCCAGTAGCCTTTGTAATCCATGCCGTAGCCGAAGATGTAACGGTCCACGCACGGCAGGCCAACGTAATCGGCTTTCAGGTCGGGACGGGCCTTGCGGTCATGGTCCTTGTCGATCAGCACGGCGGTGTGTACCACGCGGGCGCCGGCGTGTTTGCAGAAGTCGATGATCGCGCCCAGGGTATGACCTTCGTCGAGGATGTCATCGATGATCAGCACGTCACGGTCGATGAAGGACACTTCCGGCTTGGACTTCCAGAACAGCTCGCCGCCGCTGGTTTCGTTGCGATAGCGGGTGGCGTGCAGGTAGGAAGCTTCCAGGGGGAATTGCAGGTGGGTCAGCAGCTTGCCGGAGAAGATCAGACCACCGTTCATCACGCAGAACACCACCGGATTGCGCTCCGCCAGTTGTTCGGTGATTTGTGCACCGACTCGGGCGATGGCCGCCTCGACCTCAGCTTCGGTGTACAGGCAGTCAGCCTCGCGCATGATTTGACGGATATGCTCGAGATCAGCGGACATGGCGCTCTCCAGGGGGGTGGCAGTTTCGGAAAAGCGGGCAAAGGTACGCATCCGGCCCGGTCAGATCAAGCGTTTCTGGACTAACGTACTGAGATGTCCAGATGTCTATAGGACAACACCCGCGGATAGATTAATCTAGGCCGTTTTTTTTGCCCGCCGCCGGAGCCTTTCCCTATGCCCATCCGTGAGATCCGCCATCCGCTGATCCGACACAAACTTGGCCTTATGCGCCGCGCCGACATTAGCACGAAGAATTTCCGCGAGCTCGCTCAGGAAGTCGGTGCCCTGCTGACGTATGAAGCCACCAAGGACCTGCCGCTCGAATCCTATGAGATTCCGGGCTGGTGCGGCCCGGTCCAGGTCGAGAAGATCGCTGGCAAGAAGATTACCGTGGTCCCGATCCTGCGTGCCGGCATCGGCATGCTCGACGGCGTGCTCAGCCTGATCCCGGGCGCCAAGGTCAGCGCCGTGGGCGTGGCCCGCAACGAGGAAACCCTGCAGGCACACACCTACCTGGAAAAACTGGTCCCGGAAATCGACGAACGCCTGGCGATGATCATCGACCCGATGCTCGCTACCGGCAGTTCCATGGTCGCGACCATCGACCTGCTGAAAAAGGCCGGCTGCAAGGACATCCGCGCCATGGTGCTGGTCGCCGCCCCCGAAGGCATCGAAGCCGTCGAGAAAGCCCACCCGGACGTGATCATCTACACCGCCTCCATCGATCAGAAACTCAACGAACACGGCCAGGGCGTCCACGGCCACCGGGATAGCGGTTGGCTTGTAGCCGTACTTCTGC
>NZ_JBNNVU010000099.1:0-18503 GCF_050280705.1 Pseudomonas sp. NPDC089530
GCAACGGGCGGATCGGGAGCTGGTGCCCAGCTGGTTGATTCTCGGCGAAGTGGTCGCCGTGCATATCGCCAAATGGCTGCTCAAGGATGGGGTATACGACACCGCCGCGGCAGAGCCGATTCTGCGCGGCGGCGGACCAGCGGATTATTTCCAGCTGGGGCCGGAGGCCTTGTTCAAGATGTTCCGCCCGGGGGCGGTCAGATAGTTTTCAGGGTGGGGTAGCGTTCAGGATCGGGTAGCGTCCCGGATCAGCTCGCTGCCCAGGTCAACTCGCCGTCCTCGCTCACGTCGATCAACTGCGTAAGCTTCTGCGCGGCAGCCAGGTCGGCGTCGTGGGCGGTCTTGAATTTCTGCTCGTCCAGAACCTTGTGAAAGCGCGGTGCCCCCAAGCCATCCAGGGCCTTGACCGCGATGGCGGCGCTGTAGCCCCCGTCACCCGGAACCACGGCGGAAACCGCTTCGTATGCTGCAAACTCTTTACGTGCCATGTTGCTGATCCTGGCCAATGGAAAGTCGGCCATTCTAAACCCTCAACTGGCCAGCTGGTGTACCCCGGCGCCGTTCAGTTGCGCGTATTCGCCTGCGGCCTGGGCGGCCGAAACATCCTTGAAGGTATGGAAATCCAGACTGTTGACCACCAGGTCCTGGACCAGCTCGGTGAAGATCGCCATGGCCGGCGAACAGAAATAATCGGTCATCGCCTGCTGGCTGCTCCAGAAGCCGCTGACCAGCCACAGGTCGGCGTCGCATTGCGAATGCTGCAAAGCGAACTGCAGGCAGCCTGTGGCCTGGCGGGACGGTTCGATCAGGCTGCTCAGGCGGGCACCCAACTCCGTAGAACGGCCGGCGCGGGCACGAACGAATGCCATGTGGCTGACGGGAATATGCGTGGACATGTGCGACCCTCCCAGGGTGATGTCGAGGCAGCCTTGGGACGGGCTGCGACAGGATCAAAGGTTAAGCGCCCGACGTCACGGCCGTTAGTCGATTCCTGCCGACGCCTTGCACAATCCTGCGAGACTTGCCCGGGAACAGCGGATCCGGCCCTGGACAGGGCAAACACCCACAAGGTTGTTTCAAGCAAGTGACAGCCCATGCACAGGACTCGAAGCCGTTCGTGCGCGCACGCGCGGCAGGATCAGGCAAGATTTGCGCAGGATTCGCCTACCCCTGGCGCTTGCACAAATTTAAGCTGTGCCCCATCGCCATCTTCCCGGAGGAGCCGCCATGCCATTGCTCGAAACACCGCCGCCGCCCCTGGACGCGGAACTGGAAAAACAGCGGGCGGAGCTGGCCGGGATCATCGCTCGCAACACCGCCGAAGACGGCATCTATGCCACGGCGATCCAGTCGCTGTTCGTCTCGCGCCACAGCCAGTCCCGCGATTTCGGCTCGGTGCTGGCCCAGCCGGCGCTGTGCGTCATGGCCCAGGGCCGCAAGGAGGTCCGGCTGGCCGACGAGCAGTTCAACTATGACCCGCTCAACTACCTGGTGGTCTCGGTCTCCATGCCCCTGAGCGGGTGCCTGCCCAATGCCACCCCCGAAGAACCGGTCCTGGCCCTGCGCCTGGATATCGACCCGGCCGAGATCAGCGCGCTGATCGCCGATGCCGGCCCGCTGGGGGTACCGAACCGCCCGATCGGCCGCGGCCTGTATGTGGAACGCCTGGACACGCCGATGCTCGACGCCATCCTGCGCCTGACCCGCCTGCTGGACACGCCCAAGGACATCGCCATGCTCGCGCCGCTGGTCCGCCGGGAGATCCTCTACCGGCTGCTGCGCAGTCCCCAGGGCCATCGGCTGTATGAGATCGCCAGCGCCAACAGCCAGAGCCACCGGGTCAGCCAGGCCATCAAGTGGCTCAACGGCAACTACGAGCAACCGCTGCGCATCGACGACCTGGCCCGGGAAGTGAACCTCAGCGTGTCCACCCTGCACCACCGCTTCAAGGCCATGACCGCCATGAGCCCCCTGCAATACCAGAAGCAACTGCGCCTGCAGGAGGCGCGGCGGCTGATGCTGGCCGAGGGCCTGGAAGCCTCCGCGGCCGGGTATCGGGTCGGCTACGAAAGCCCCTCGCAGTTCAGCCGCGAGTACAGCCGCCAGTTCGGCGCCCCGCCGCTGCGGGACATGGCGCGTCTGCGCAGCAGTGTCTGAGCACCTCTCTGTGCCGGAACAGCCTGGGTCAGCGCGCGCGCACCACGTGCTTGAGCTCCTGGAATGCCTGTAATCCCCAGGGGCCCAGCTCGCGGCCGATGCTGCTCTGCTTGTAGCCGCCCCAGGCGGTCTGCGGAAAGATCACCTGGGGCGCGTTGATCCACACCAGCCCGGCCTGCAACGCATTGGCGACCCGCTCGGCGTTTTGCTCATCGGCGCCGACCACACTGGCCACCAGGCCGAACTCGCTGTCGTTGGCCAGCGCGATGGCCTCGGCCTCGCTGGCGAAACTGCGCACGCAGAGCACCGGGCCGAAGATCTCTTCACGCCACAGCGCACTGTCGAGGGGCACTTCAGTGAAGATCGTCGGCCGCAGGAAATAGCCCCGCGGGAGTTCCGCCGGGCGCGCGCCACCGCACACCAGCCGGGCCCCGGCATTCAGGCCGCGGTCGATATGCCCCAGTACCCGCTGGTATTGCGCCTGGTTGACCAGGGCCCCCATTTCCACCTGCGGATCGAACGGGTCCGCCACCCGGATCGCTTCGGCCCGAGCCTTGAGGCGCAGGAGAAATTCGTCCGCCAACTCGTCCGCGACCAGCACCCGGCTGGTGGCGGAGCACATCTGCCCGGCATTGAAAAAGCCGCCGCCGCAGGCCAGCTCCACCGCCAGCTCCAGGTCGGCATCGGCCAGCACCAGCAGCGAAGACTTGCCGCCCAGCTCCAGGCTCACGCCCTTGACCGTCTCCGCCGCGCGCTGCATGACCTGGACCCCCACCGCATTGCTGCCGGTAAAGGAAATCTTCGCCACCCGCGGATCCGCCGCCAGCGGTGCGCCCACTGCCAGACCAGTGCCGCAGACCAGGTTGAACACGCCCTGGGGCAAGCCGCTTTGGGCAATGATCGCCGCCAGTTCCAGTTCCGGCAGCGGCGTCACTTCCGAGGGCTTGAGCACCACGCTGCAACCGGCGGCCAGGGCCGGCGCGAGCTTCCAGGCGGTGGTGACCATCGGGAAGTTCCACGGCACGATCAGGCCGACCACGCCACAAGGCTCGCGTCGCACCCGGGCGCTGAAATCGTCGCTGGGCAGCGGCACGTCGCGGTCTTGCGCGGCGTCCAGGCCTTCGGCCAGCCCCGCGTAATAGTCGAAGGTGGCGATCACGTCGTCGACGTCGATGGCCGCTTCGAATCGGGGCTTGCCGTTGTTGCTCGATTGCAGATGCATCAGGCGCTCGCGGCGTTCGGCGACCCCGGCGGCGATCCGGCGCAACACCGCGCCACGCTCGGCACCGCTGGTGGCGGCCCACTGGGCGAGCCCGGCCTGGGCGGCGGCCACCGCCCGCTCGACGCTGTGCCGATCGCCGCCGCCGACCAGCGCCAGCGGCTCTTCGGTGGCCGGGTTGATCACCGGCAACAGCTCGCTGCCTGTATGCCACTGACCGTCGATGTACACACCGTTCAACAAGATTGCCTGGCTCATGCTTGCACCGCCTGCATCCAGCGGGCCTGGTCGATCTCGATCAGGGTCGGCCCCTGACGATCGCTGGCCGCGCGCAGGGCCTGGCGCAAGCCGGCGACGCTGTCGACGGCCTCGGCGGCGCAACCCAGGGCCTTGGCCACGCCGATGAAGTCCGGCGTGTAGATGTCCACGCCCACCGGCTCGATGGCGCGGTTGACCATGTATTTCTTGATCTCCTCGTAGCCCTGGTTATTCCACAGCAGCACGATGACCGGCGTGCGCGCCTCCACCGCGCTGGCCAGTTCCGCCAGGGTGAACTGCAAGCCGCCATCGCCGATCAGGCAGGCCACCGGCCGCCGCCCATGGCGCTCGGAGGCGCCGCCCAGCCAGGCGCCGATGGCCGCCGGCAAGGCATAGCCGAGGGTGCCGTAGCCGGTGGAGGCGTTGAACCAGCGCCGTGGATGCTCGGGGTTGAAGGTCAGGTTGCCGCTGTACACCGGCTGCGTGGAGTCGCCGACCATGACGATCTCCGGCAGCTCATCCACCACGGTTTCGAGGAACAGGGTCTGCGCCCGGGTCGGTGCGTCCCACTGCTGGTCCAGCTCGTCGCGCAAGGCCGCGGCACGGGCCGCGCCCCAGGCGCTGTCGCGCTCGCCCAGGGGCTGTCGGGCCAGCTCGGCCAGCAAGGCTTCGCTCGCCGTGCGGGCATCGGCCACCAGCGCCACTTTCGGCGGGTAGTTGCGCACGGTCTGGTCCGGGTCGATGTCGATGCGCAGCAAGGCGCCGGGAATCTCGAAGCCGCCGGCGAAGGTCACGTCGTAGTCGGTCTCGGCCAGCTCGGTGCCGATGGCCAGGACCACGTCGGCATCGGCCACCAGGGCGCGGGTCGCCACCAGGGTCTGGGTCGAACCGATCAGCAGCGGATGTCGCGACGGCAGCATGCCCTTGGCATTGATGGTCAGGGCCACCGGCGCTTGCAGCAACTCGGCGAGTTGGGTCAGGGGCACAGCGGCATCGATCGCGCCGCCACCGGCGAGGATCAACGGACGCCGGGCACCCGCCAGCAACTGGCTCATCCGTGCAATGGCAGCGGGCGCGGCGCCGGCGCGAGCGATGCTCACCGGCTCGCTGGCGAGCAGTTCGTCGGCCTCCTCCACCAGCACGTCCAGGGGGATTTCAATGTGCACCGGGCGCGGCCGACCGGCCTGGAACAAGGCGAAGGCCCGGGCCAGGACAGCCGGCAGTTCCGCCGCGGACATCAAGGTGTGGGAGAACGCCGCCACGCCGCCCACCAGGGCGCCCTGGTTCGGCAGCTCATGCAGCTTGCCGCGCCCACCGCCGAGCTGGCTGCGGGACTGCACGCTGGAGATCACCAGCATCGGAATCGAGTCGGCGTAGGCCTGGCCCATGGCGGTGGTGATGTTGGTCATCCCCGGGCCGGTAATGATGAAGCACACCCCCGGCTTGCCGCTGGTGCGGGCATAACCATCGGCCATGAAACCGGCGCCCTGCTCATGCCGCGGCGTGACATGGGCGATGCGCGAACGGGCCAGCCCGCGATACAGCTCGACGGTGTGCACCCCCGGAATGCCGAACACCTGCTCGACCCCATAACCTTCGAGTAACTTGACCAGTACTTCGCCGCACGTCGCCATGTCTTGCCCTTCTTGTTCGCTTGAGACGGTGTGCCTGGTTAGCCGATGCAGGGCCAGGCACGGGGAAAGCGTCATTGGAACGGGCGGCGTATAGCCGGAACAATGGATAAAAAGTCATACTAGCCATGTCCTCACGTCATGCCTTGGCCGCCCATGAAACGCCTCCCGCCCCTGCCCGCGCTGCACACCTTTCTGATCACCGCACGCTGCTGCAACTTCACCCACGCGGCTGCGCAGTTGCACATCACCCAGGGCGCGGTGAGCCGGCAGATCGCCGGGCTGGAGAGTCATCTGGGCTATGCCTTGTTCCAGCGCCAGGCCCGCGGCCTGAGCCTGACCGCCGAAGGCCGGGACTGGTTGCCACGGGTGGAACAGGTGTTCGGCCTGATCAGCGAAACGGTGGAACAGGTCGGCGGCCAGCGCGACACCCTGCAACTCAAGGCCTCCACCTGCGTGATGCGCTGGCTGCTGCCACGCCTGCTGCAATGGCAGAAAGAACGTCCGGACGTGCCCGTGCGGCTGACCACCACGGTGCAGCACGGGGTGGACTTCAGCCGCGAGCCATTCGATGCCGCAGTGATTTACGGAGCACCGCCGCCCGCCACCCTTGACGCCTATCACCTGTTCGACGAACAACTGACGCCGGTGTGCTCGCCCGCGTTGCTGGAAGGGGCGCTACCGCTCAAGACCCCGTCCGACCTGCAACAGCACATGCTGCTGCACCCGACCCTGGATACCCATGACTGGAAGACCTGGCTGAAAGCCTCGGGGACGGTGCTGAACAACATCGGCAAGGGCCAGCATTTCGAAACCCTGGACCTGGCGATGTCGGTCGCGGCCCAAGGCACGGGCGTGGCGATTGGCGACTGGGCCTTGATCGGCGAAGACCTGAGCGCCGGACGGCTGGTCATGCCTTTTGCCCTGAAGGTGCGCACGGGCCTGGGCTACTACCTGGTCCACCCCGAGCGTTCGGCGCCATCGCCGCAGTTGCGGGCATTGCTGGACTGGTTGGTGGAACAGGCCCGGACACGTCCCTTGTAGCCGCTGCCACAGGCTGCGACTACAAGGCTACGGGTGGATCAGTAACCGACGGTGAAACGCTGGCGGGAGTGCTTCGGCGTTTCCAGCTCGTCGATCAGGGCGATGGCGTAGTCGGCGAAGGTGATCCAGCTCTTGCCTTCGGCGCTCACCAGCAGATGGTCCTGGCCCAGGCGGAACGTGCCGCTGCGCTCGCCTTCGACGAATTCCGCCGACGGCGACAGGAAGGTCCAGTCCAGTTCCTGCTCCTGACGCAGGGCATCGAGGAACACGGCGCCGGCACTGGCTTCAGGTTTGTATTCAGCCGGAAAGCCCGGCGCGTCGATCACCCGGCTGCCGTCGGGCAACAGCAGCGAACCGGCCCCGCCCACCACCAGCAGGCGCTTGACCCCGGCCTTTTTCACCGGGTCGATCACGGCATGGGCCGGGATGGTGGAAAAGTGCGCCGCGCTGATCACCACGTCGTGACCGGCGACCGCCGCCTGCAATGCCGCGCTGTCCAGCACGTCGACCGCCTGGCTCGTCACACCGGCGCGGTTGCCGATTTTCGCCGGGTTACGGGCAATCGCGGTGACGCTGTGACCGCGACGCAGGGCTTCTTCCAGCAGTTGGCTACCGGCACGACCAGTGGCACCAATGATTGCGATCTTGCTCATGACAGTTCTCCAGTTCCGATAAGTGACACAAAGCCTTACAGGGATCGCCCCCGCGCCAGGCGCGGGGACGGTCGAATCACCACTTCATTTCGCCCTTGGCGACCTTGGCGCTCAGCTCCAGGGAGCTGTCTTCGCCCAGGTCCGGGTAACGCTTTTTCATCGCCGCGATCAGGGCCGCGGAATCCTTGGCCTTGGCAGTTTCTTCATCGAAAGCCTTGATGTAGTCGGCGGTGAAGCGCACCGGGGCCAGGGAGCGGGCGCTGTCGCCCAGGTAATGGCCCGGCACCACGGTCTTGGGTTTCAGCGCGGCGATGCTGTCCAGGGTGGTCAGCCAGTCCTTGTGGGATTGCGCGGTCTGGGTGTCGGCCATCCACACATGGATGTTTTCCGCCACTACCACGCCACCGACCACCGCCTTGATCGAAGGGATCCAGACGAAGGTGCGGTCCGGCTGCTTGCCGTCCAGGCCGATGATGTCCAGCTTCTGCCCTTCCAGGGTCAGGCTGTCACCCTTGAGCACCTCTGGAACGATGGTCTTGGCCGGAACGTCGGCGCCCATTTTCGGGCCCCAGAACGCGACCTTGCCTTCGACCGTGGCCTTGATGTGCTCGACGGTCGGCTGCGACGCCACGACCTTGGCCTTGGGGAACGCCTGGGTGATGGTGTCCAGGCCGAAGTAGTAATCCGGGTCGCCGTGGCTGATGTAGATGGTGGTCAGCTGCTTGCCGCTGGCGCGGATTTTCTGCACCAGTTGCTCGGCCTGGGACTTGCCGAACTGCGCGTCCACCAGGATCGCGTCCTGCTTGCCGCTGACCAGTACCGAGGTCACCGGGAAGATCGCCGCGGTGCCCGGGTTGTACACGTCCAGCGTGAGGGCCGGCTCGACGGCGGCGGCATGGGCGGCGAAACCCAGGGTGGCGGTCGCCAGCAACAGGCGCTTGAGAGAGGTGAATCCGATCATGTGCAGCTCCGGTGGTCTGTGGGCCGTCAGTGGCCATGGCTCAGTGAAGGTGGCGCAGTGAAGATGGATGCAAGCTTAGTTGCCGCACTCGTTACAAAAAATGCGATGCTTGGACATAGTTTGTTTCTGAAAGCGGGCAAATCATGGATCGTCTTCAAGCAATGCGCGTCTTCGTCACCGTGGTCGATCTCGGCAGCCAGTCGGCCGCCGCGGACCATCTGGACCTCTCGCGGCCGGTGGTGTCGCGTTATCTGGCGGAGCTGGAGGACTGGGTCGGCGCCCGCCTGATGCACCGCACCACCCGCAAGCTGAGCCTGACCGCGGCGGGCACGGAAATCCTCCCCCGCTGCCGGCAGATGCTCGAGTTGTCGACGGACATGCAGGCCGCCGTCAGCGAACCCGACGACGCCCCTCGCGGCCTGCTGCGCATCAGCGTCAGCACTTCGTTCGGCCAGGCGCAACTGGCGGAAGCCATGGCCGTCTACGTCAAGCGCTACCCGGGCGTCAGCATCGACCTGCAGATGCTCGACCGCACGGTGAACCTGGTGGACGAGCGCATCGACCTGGCGATCCGCACCAGCAACGACCTGGACCCGAACCTGATCGCCCGGCGGCTGACCGTCTGCCGCTCGGTGATCTGCGCCTCCCCGGCCTATCTGCGCGAGCACCCGGCGCCGCAGCGGGTCGAGGAACTCAGCCAGCACAACTGCCTGACCCACTCCTACTTCGGCAAGAGCCTGTGGCATTTCGAGCAGGACGGCGAACAGGTTTCGGTTCCAGTGCAGGGCAATATCAGCGCCAACGAAGCCAGCACCCTGTTGCGCGCGGCCATGGCCGGGGCCGGCGTGGCGATGCTGCCCAGCTACCAGGCCGGGGTGCATATCCACAGCGGCGAACTGGTGCGCCTGCTGCCCCGGGCCGAGCCCCGGCAAATGAACATGTACGCGGTCTACGCCTCGCGCAAGCACATGCCGGCGGCGCTGCGCAGCATGCTGGATTTCCTGGTGCTGCGTTTCCCCGAGGAACCGGAGTGGGACAAGGGGCTTTAAGGCCCGATAAGAGCGCTGAATGCCCCGTCAACACGGGGCCCCGCGACATGGCAAGCGACCCTGGCTGACCTATGCTGATAACAGCACCCCCACAAGCGCAGGGAGGCTCGTTCAGAGGTGATTGCCATGCGCGTCAAGACCCGAAGATACCTGGCCATTTTCATCACCTGCACCGCGACCCTGGCGCTCTACGGAACCGCGGCCTACCGCGTCGAACAGGCCCGGCAGCAGCCCCATGTCTACGCCAGCTGCAACGCCGACCAATGCATCCCGCACAACGCCACCCTCAACTCCCTGAAGTGATTCGGGCGCGGCCTCAGTGTTCGTGTTCGGTCTTCAAGCGATCGCGGAAGGCCTTGGGTGAGATCCCGACCCGGCGCCGGAACAGCCGGGTGAAGTTGGTGGGATCGGAAAACCCCAGGACGTCGGAAATCTCATAGATGGTCATGCTGGTGTAGGTCAGCAGGCGCTTGGCCTCCAGCAGCTGGCGCTCATGCATGATCTGCAGCGCCGGCTGGCCCGCCAGCTCCCGGCAGGTGCCGTTGAGGTGGGACACGGAAATCCCCAGCTTGTGCGCCAGGTCCTCGACCTTCACATGCTCGCGGTAGTGGGTTTCCACCAGCTGGATATAGCCGTTGAAATACTCCCGGGCCCGCTGCGGCCGCTGGCTGGCGCTGCGGCGGCGGATCGCCTGCCGGCTGACCCAGACCATGATCACGCTGACCAGCGAATGCATGAGCATTTCCCGCGCCGGCTCGCGCCCCTGGTATTCGTTCTGCAAGGCGGCGAACAGGCTGTTCAGGTAGTCGCCATCAGCGCCCGCCGGGTAGCTCTCGGCCACGGCCAGGGCATTCACCGAGTGCCCGAGCTGGGATTGCAGGTGGCTCATCAAGGGCGCCGCCAGGGACACCACATAACCGTCGATGTCCTCGGAAAAACGAAAGCCATGCACCGACAAGGGCGGCAGGATCTGCAACGCCGACTCCCCCAGCAACGTGCGTTGGCCTTCGATCTCCAGTTCCGCCTGCCCGCGATGCACGTACAGCAGCTGGCACAGGTCGGCATGGCGATGCGGCTTGATTTCCCACTGATGCTCGCGGCTGCGCTTGGAAATGGTCTCGCAGTGCAGCAGGTCCGGCGTCGGCCAGTCCAGGCCTTCCCCATAAAGTTTGAACACCGGAATCGAAGGCAGGGCTGGCTTATTCATAACTGCAATCCAGGACTCTGGGTGGCGGGCGATAATCGCCCCGATTGGTGAAATGAACAGGTATCGGCTCAGTTTTCACCTTCAACTGACAGCTTCACAAGTGAAAAATGCCCGCACTCGAAACATAAAAATCACTCAGCGAACCTGTTCGCGTGAAGCTTGCGAGTCATAACAACAATGAAAACCCTGAAAACTCAAGTCGCCATCATCGGCGCCGGCCCCTCCGGATTGCTGCTCGGCCAACTGCTGCACCAAGCCGGTATCGACACCCTGATCCTCGAACGCCAAACCCCTGACTACGTACTCGGACGCATCCGTGCCGGGGTGCTGGAACAGGGCATGGTCGACCTCCTGCGCCAGGCCGGCGTCAGCCAGCGCATGGACGCCGAAGGCCTGGTGCACGGCGGCTTCGAACTGGCCCTCGATGGCCGTCGGGTGGCCATCGACCTGCACGCCCTCACCGGCGGCAAGAACGTGATGATCTACGGCCAGACCGAAGTCACCCGCGACCTGATGCAGGCCCGCCAGGCCGTCGGCGCCCGGACCCTGTACCAGGCCGACGACGTGCGCCCCCACGACCTGCAGAGCGACCGCCCCTACCTGACCTTCGATTACCAGGGCGAGCCCCATCGCCTGGACTGCGACTACATCGCCGGCTGCGACGGTTTCCACGGGGTCGCCCGGCAGTCGATCCCGGCCGAGAAACTGAAGGTCTTCGAGCGCGTCTACCCGTTCGGCTGGCTGGGCATTCTCGCCGACACTCCGCCGGTCCACGACGAACTGGTGTACGCCCGCCACGAGCGCGGCTTTGCCCTGTGCAGCATGCGCTCGACCACCCGCACCCGCTATTACCTGCAGGTGCCGGCGGACGAGAACGTCGCGGACTGGTCCGATCAGCGCTTCTGGGACGAACTCAAGAGACGCCTGCCCGAGGACCTGGCCGAGCGCCTGGTGACCGGCCCGTCGCTGGAGAAAAGCATCGCGCCGCTGCGCAGTTTCGTGGTCGAACCGATGCAATACGGGCGCCTGTTCCTGGTCGGCGACGCCGCGCACATCGTCCCGCCCACCGGCGCCAAGGGCCTGAACCTGGCCGCCAGCGATGTCAGCACCCTGTTCAACATCCTGCTCAAGGTCTATCGCGAGCAGCGCACCGACCTGCTGCCCAAGTACTCGGAAATCTGCCTGCGGCGGATCTGGAAGGCCGAGCGCTTCTCCTGGTGGATGACCTCGATGCTGCACCGCTTCCCGGGTTCCGACGACTTCAGCCAACGCATCGCCGAATCGGAGCTTGAGTACTTCGTCGACTCCGAGGCCGGGCGCAGGACCATCGCGGAAAATTACGTCGGGCTTCCTTATGAGGCTATCGAGTAGGGGCCTATCGAGTACACTGGCAAGCCTTCCCGCTCGCCTTGCTCCTTGCGGGTCAATCACTGCCCGCAGGTTCTTTCGTGACCCAACCCAACCCGCCCGGCCAGCCCAAACCGGCTCTGCGCAGCGTGCTGATCGCCCTGATGCTGGCGATCTTCCTCGGCGCCCTGGACCAGACCATAGTCGCGGTCTCCATGCCCGCCATCTCCGCGCAATTCAAGGACGTCAGCCTGCTGGCCTGGGTGATTTCCGGCTACATGGTGGCGATGACGGTGGCGGTGCCGATCTACGGCAAGCTCGGCGATCTTTATGGCCGGCGCAAACTGATGCTGTTCGGCCTCGGCCTGTTCACCCTGGCGTCGCTGTTCTGTGGCCTGGCCCAAAGCATGGAGCAACTGGTGCTGGCCAGGATCTTCCAGGGCGTCGGCGCCGGCGGGATGATTTCCGTCAGCCAGGCGATCATTGGCGATATCGTCCCGCCCCGCGAGCGCGGCCGTTACCAGGGTTACTTCAGCAGCATGTACGCGGTGGCCAGTGTCGCCGGCCCGGTGCTCGGCGGCTACATGACCCAATACCTGTCCTGGCGCTGGGTGTTCCTGATCAACCTGCCCCTGGGCCTGGGGGCCTGGCTTATCGCCAGGCGCAATCTGCGGGGGCTGCCGATTCCGCAGCGCAAACCGATCATCGACTACCTCGGCACGCTGCTGATGATCGTCGGCCTGACCGCCCTGCTGCTGGCGATCACCCGCTTCGGCCAGGGCCACCCTTGGCGCAGCCCCGAGGTGGCGGGTCTGCTGGCCTGCGCGGCCATCGTCCTGGCGCTGTTCACCTGGCATGAACGACGCACGCAGGAACCCTTGCTGCCCATGCACCTGTTCGCCAATCGCAACGCCCTGCTGTGCTGGTGCACGGTGTTCTTCACCAGCTTCCAGGCCCTCTCGCTGGTGGTGCTGATGCCGCTGCGCTTCCAGAGTGTCACCGGCGCCGGCGCCGACAGCGCGGCGCTGCACCTGCTGCCCCTGGCCATCGGCCTGCCGATCGGCGCCTACTGCGCCGGGCGCCTGACCTCGGTGACCGGTCGCTACCAACCGATGATTCTCGGGGGCGCCCTGTTGATGCCACTGGCCACTCTCGGCATGGCCTTCAGCCCGCCCCAGGCGGTGCTGCAGAGCAGCCTGTTCATGCTGCTCTGCGGAATCGCCTCCGGCATGCAGTTCCCGACCTCCCTGGTGGGCAGCCAGAACTCGGTGGAGCAACGGGACATCGGCGTCGCCACCAGCACCACCAACCTGTTTCGCTCCCTGGGCGGCGCGGTGGGTGTGGCGCTGATGTCGGCGCTGCTGCTGAGCCTGTTGCAGGACTCCAGCTTCGCCCACTTGAGCGGTTCGATGCTGATCGGCGAAGGCCCGTCGAGCAATGTGTTGCTCGACAGCCTGAACGCTGCCCCCGGCCCGGAGCAGCAGGCCTTGCGCGCCGAGCTGCAGTTGACCTTCAGGCACTTGCTGCTGGTCAGCGCGGCGGTGTCGTTGCTGGGGCTGGCGGCGGCGCTGGCAATGCCCAATGCGCAACTGCGGGGGCGTGAGGAGAAACTCAAGTAGAGGTATCTGCGCGCCTGCGCAACATCCGTGTTCCAGCAGGCGCAAGCCGATTCGCGATCGGCGTCACGGGCTGTAGTACCCCACCGCCACCAGGAAGTGCCCGACCTTACGCAGGTAGGCGTGCTTGTCTTCTACCTTGGCGGTCACCGGGTTCTTCCAGCGGTAGGGGTATTCGCCCTGGTCCTGCTTGGCCATCAGCGCCAGGATCGGCTCGCCCACCGGCTTGCCGTCCGGGTCCCTGACCTTGCCGAAGTCGGTATTGATCAGCCGCAGATTGGTGCCGTGGGCCACATAGCGCTGGTTGTCCAGGTCGACCACGAACACATACAGATCGTCCTGCAGGAAGCCGCCCTTGAGCGAGTTGATCGCCGTCAGCGTGCCCTTCTCGTCCTTGACCAGCGCGCTCGCCGCCTTGTCCAGCAACGCCCTGGCCTGCTCGGCGGAGGCCCGCGGCAGGTAATAGCCGACCGCGAGAATCCGCTCGCCGACCCGCTGGTAATACACATGCTTGCGCTCGACCTTGCCGTCGGCCCAGTTCTGCCAACGGTATTCGGCTTGCTGGATGCCGTTGCCCTCGGGAATTTTCAGCGCATCCTTGAAGGCCTTTTGCAGGTCCGGCCCGAGGACTTCCGACACATCGCGGCCGATCAGCACCGACGAGGGCCCGCCGCTGGCCAGCATCACGCCCTGGGTGTCGACCACGAACACATAACGGTCCTGGTCGACGAACTCGCCCTGCCGGCTGAAGGCGGCGAAGGCCTTGTCCCCCTGGTCGTGGTAATAGGCCAGGGCTTCTTTCAGCAAGGCCTTGGCCGCCGTGGCATCGTCCGCCGCCTGCACCTGACCGCCCCAGACCATCAGCCACCACCCCAGCAGCGCGGCGTTAAGCAATCCCCTCATGGTGCGTCCCTCGTTCTTGTTGGTGTTTCAAGAGCGTAGACGGCCGAGGGTTATGGTCGAGTATTCAGGCAAAGCGCACAGGCGGGAGAACAGCCGCGGCCTTCCCACGTCGCTCGCGGGAAGGCCGCCAGGCTCAGGGACGGTTATTGAGCTGCTGTTGCAGGTTCTGGATCTGGCTCTGCAGGGTATTGATGTTGCGGGTGACCTGGCCGCGGAAGGCGTCGAACTCGGCGGTGTTGGTGCCCCCCTGAGCGGCGGCGGGACGATTGTCCTGCTGGCTCTTGAGCACGATCAGGTCCTGCTCCAGACGCTCGATGGCGGCGCTCGGGTTGCCCTGTTTTTTCAGAGTGGCCAACTCGGCGTTCAGGCTCTTGAACTGGGCATCGACCTTGCTGGTGTCGGCCGGTGCGCTTTTCAGCGCGGCCAGCTCGCCGCTCAAGGCTTTCACCTGGGCCTGCAACTGGCTATTGGCCGCCTGTTGTTCAGTGGCCTGGGCGGTCATCTGGGCCAGACGCTTGTCCAGGTCCGTGGCCTGCCCGGCCACGCCCTGTTGCTGCTTGTTCTGGTCCTGCAGCCGGCCTTCCAGCTGCTTGAGCTGCAGCTTCAAGGCTTCGCTGTCGCTGTTGACGCTGGACTGGCTGGCCACCACCTTGCCGGAAATATCCTGCAGGCGCCCCGCGGCTTCTTCGCTGATGCGGGCAAAACTTTCCTGGGTCGCGACCAGTTGCTGCTCCATCAAAGAGATCTGCTGGAAGCTCCACCAGGCCAGGCCGGCAAAGGCGAAGAACAAGGCGCCGACCAGCGCCCAGAGCGGCCCGGCATTCGGCGCCTTGGCCTTGGCGGCCGGCACGCTGCGCGCATGGACCGACGTACGCTCGCGGCCACCGACGGTGGTCGGGAAATCGTCGTCGAGGGTGTCGGCGCGCAGGCTTGGAACATCGTCGAAGTCGTCGTTGGCATCGTTACGCATGGGGCAACCTTTATGAACCGCGGTGATAGCTGAATGCAGCGAGTATAAACCGCTAACCCGCCGCACTCATCGACACTGAACCCGGGACTCGGTTCAGTGTGGGGTTTCAGCCTATGTCCTGGGCCTTCCACCAGCCGCAGAATTCATCCAGCGCCGTCCACAGGCTGACCTTCGGTTCGTAGTCCAGGTAATGGCGGGCGCGGCTGATATCCAGGGTGAAGTTCTTGTTCATCACCTGCATGCCCAGGCGCGACAGGGTCGGTTCCGGACGGCCCGGCCAGAGCTTGCAGAAACCTTCGTTGAGCGCCGCCACGCTATAGGCCAGGCCAAAGGAACGGTAGCGTGTGACCTGGGGCACGCCCATCTGGCGCATCACATAGTTCACCACGTCCCACAGCGGCACCGGCGCGCCATTACTGATGTTATAGGCCTTGCCCAGGGCCGATCCGTTGGCCAGCAACGCGCTGAGCAACGCTTCGTTGAGGTTCTGCACACTGGTGAAGTCGACCTTGTTCAGGCCGTTGCCGACGATCGCCAGGCGCCCCTTGCGCTGCATCTTCAACAGCCGCGGGAAAATGCTCATGTCGCCGGCGCCGGTGACAAAGCGCGGGCGCAGCGCCAGCACTTCCAGGCCGAACTCCTGGGCGCCGAACACCTTCTGCTCGGCCAGGTACTTGGTGGCGGCATAAGGATGCTTGAAGCGCTTGGGCACCTGTTCCTCGGTCAGCCCCAGATGATCGCGACCGTCGAAATAGATCGACGGCGACGACAGGTGCACCAGGCGCCGGACATTGCGCTTGAGGCAGGCCTCGACCACGTTTTCCGTGACCAGCACGTTGCCCTGGTGGAAGTCCTGGTAACGCCCCCAGAGGCCCACCGATCCGGCGCAGTGCACCACGGCGTCGATATCGCGGCACAGGTCGCGGACCAGCTCCCCATCGCTCAAGTCACCCTGGACGAACTCGGCCCCACGCCGCACCAGATGCTCGACACCTTCGGCCCGACGCCCGTTGACCCGCACATCCAGGCCCTGCTCAAGGGCAAAACGCGCGAAGCGTCCACCAATGAAGCCGCTTGCGCCGGTGACCAGAATTTTCATGACTTGCTCCTAGAAATACCCTTACCCACTACCGACGCTTCACCGGCAGCTTGATGCTTGACGCTTATGGCTGCTGCAACGGCACCAGCCATTGCGCCGAAGAACGGGCCAGATGCTCGGTGAGCAGGCCCAGCAGTTGGCCACCATTGCGCCAATGATGCCAGTACAGCGGTACATCGATCGGCTTATCGGGCAACAGCTCCACCAACACACCCCGCTCCAGTTGTTCGCGCACCTGCAATTCGGGCAACAGCCCCCAGCCCAGACCGGCCTCGGTCAAGCGAATGAAACCCTCAGACGACGGGCACAAGTGATGCTCGAAAGCACCATCCACCCCCAGCGCCGCCAGGTAGCGATGCTGCAGAAAATCGTCCGGGCCGAACACCAGGGCCGGCGTGCGGGCCAGGCGTTCGGCTTGCACCCCCTGCGGAAAATGCCGCGCCAGGAACGCCGGACTGGCCAGGGCACGGTAGCGCATGGCGCCCAGCAACACGCTGCGGGCCCCCGCCACCGGCCGCTCGCTGGCGCAGACACAGGCCGCCACTTCCCCGGCCCGCATGCGCTTGAGGCCCACGGTCTGGTCTTCGACGACCAGGTCCAGCAGCAGGTGCTGCTCGGCGCAGAAGTCGCCCACCGCCTCGGCCCACCAAGTGGCCAGACTGTCGGCGTTGAGGGCGATGCGCAGGCGCTCTGGCAAACCCTCCTCATCCAGGGCCGGCACCTGGCTCTGCAGGTCGCGTTCGAGCAGGCGCACCTGTTGCACATGGTTGAGCAGGCGCCGGCCGATTTCCGTCGGCGCCGGTGGCGTGATCCGCACCAGCACCGGCTGGCCGATCCGCGCCTCGAGCAGCTTGATCCGCTGGGAAATGGCCGACTGCGACAAGCCCAGCACCTGGGCGGCGCGCTCGAATCCAGCCTGTTCAATCACCGCGGCCAGGGCGGACAGCAATTTATAGTCGAACATCAGTTTCCCTAATGAGCGATCAGCAATATTGGTTTTTCTTATACAGCCTGGGACCGGAAAATAGCCAGCATGCTTTCTTGTTCAAGGACCTTTTCCATGGCTGGCGAAACCTCCCTCGATACCCTGCTGCGCAGCATGAGCCCGCAGCTCAACCCCGGCGACTACGTGTTCTGTTCCATCGCCGATCGCGCGCTGCTCGACGGCACCGAGGCCCTGGGCAGCTTTCGCGAACAGGAAGGACTCACGGTGATCCTCGAACGCCAGCAGGCCGAGCGGCTGGGGCTGGGTTTCGACTATGTCGCGGCCTGGATCACCCTCAACGTGCACTCGGCCCTGGAAGCGGTCGGCCTGACCGCCGCGTTCGCCAGCGCCCTGGGCCAGGCCGGGATCAGTTGCAACGTGATCGCCGGCTACTACCACGATCATTTGTTTGTCGGGCAGGCCGATGCCGAGCGCGCCATGGCCGTGTTGCGGCAACTGGCGGCAGGCGAGGAGTAAGGACTATGTGGCAAAGCTACGTGAACGGGCTGCTGGTGGCGGCCGGACTGATCATGGCGATCGGCAGCCAGAATGCCTTTGTCCTGGCCCAGAGCCTGCGACGCGAACACCACCTGCCGGTGGCCGTGCTGTGCGTGACCTGCGACGCCTTGCTGGTGGCGGCCGGGGTCTTCGGCCTGGCTACGGTACTGGCACAGAACCCGACACTGCTGGCGTTTGCCCGCTGGGGCGGCGCCACCTTCCTGATCTGGTACGGCAGCCAGGCCTTGCGTCGCGCCTGTTCGAAACAGAGCCTGCAGCAGGGCGAGAACCAGACCGTGCGCTCGCTGCGCGCGGTATTGCTCAGCGCCCTGGCGGTGACCCTGCTCAACCCCCACGTGTACCTGGACACCGTGCTGCTGATCGGTTCGCTCGGGGCACAGCAGACCGAACCCGGCGCCTATGTGATCGGCGCGGCCAGCGCTTCGCTGCTGTGGTTCTTCACCCTGGCCCTTGGCGCCGCCTGGCTCGCACCGTGGCTGGCGCGCCCGAGCACCTGGCGCATTCTCGACCTGCTGGTGGCTGTGATGATGTTCAGCGTGGCGCTGCAACTCATCACCGCCACATGATGATTGCGAAAGGCTCTGGAACCTCTATCCCACACAGTTGTTGCGTGGTTATGCCGCACCCCCGGTGCTATGATCCGAACCCTGCGCCGCAAAGAGTACAAACTCCCCGGCGCTTGTCTGGCCGCCCGTGATCGGCCTTGCGCTCACCGCAACTGACCTGATTAGGAGAATCATCATGGCTTTCGAATTGCCGCCGCTGCCTTACGCACACGATGCCCTGCAGCCGCACATTTCCAAGGAAACCCATGCCGCGCGCAACTGGAGCGGGTGCTGGACAACCTGATCGACAACGCCCTGCGGCATACCCCCCGGGGCGGCT